>JANNSM010000366.1:0-2349 GCA_031402635.1 Bacteroidota bacterium
CTGATCAACAATAGACTTTTGTTCCATTTGGTGCACCTTCATGTAACCCGTGGCCGGGCTGGCGCTGGATTTGCGGCATATAGACTCCCATTCCAGGTCTGGATAACGACTCATCATGTGGGTCCACGCGCCCATATTGGCCGGCTCCTCCTGCACCCAGTAGGTTTTTGCGTTGGGATAGCGGTCAAGCACCTCTTCCATTTCGCGGATAGGTAGCGGATAGAGCTGTTCCAAACGAATAATAGCTACGTCTTTGCGCTGTTCTGTGCGCTGCCGTTCAGCAAGATCATAGTAAATTTTACCCGAGCAGAACAGAATCTTGCTGACTTCAGTCCCGGCGTATTGGTCGCCGATCAGGGGTTGAAATCCGCCCTTGGTCAGCTCCTCTACCGCAGAGCGGCAGAGCGGATGGCGCAGCAGTGATTTTGGCGACATAATCACCAGCGGCTTGCGGAACGTCCAGTGCAATTGACGGCGCAATAAGTGAAAGAAGTTTGCTGGTGTGGTAACGTTGGCGACCACCAGGTTGAATTCGGCACAGGCCTGGAGAAAGCGTTCGAGACGGGCACTCGAGTGCTCGGGTCCCTGGCCTTCATATCCGTGGGGAAGCAGAAGCGTCAGCCCGCTCATCCGTTGCCATTTGCTTTGCCCGGAGGCAATGAACTGGTCAATGATGGTCTGGGCACCGTTGGCGAAATCGCCGAACTGGGCTTCCCAGATGGTCAGGGTCTGCGGACTGGCCAGGCTGTATCCGTATTCAAAACCGAGAACGCCAAATTCGGAGAGCAGGGAATTGTAAATCCTGAACTTGCCTTGTTTGGCATCCAGATCGTCCAGGCGGTTGTACTCCGTGCTGGTTTGTTCATCGTAAAGCGTGGCGTGACGGTGGCTGAAGGTGCCGCGTTTGCAATCCTGTCCGCTCATCCGGATGTCGTGCCCTTCGGCCAGGAGTGTTCCATAGGCCAAAAGCTCGGCCAGCGCCCAGTCCACCTGCTGATCCCGGGTGTACATCTCCTGACTGGTCTGCAGCATCTTTCGCACTTTGGGCAGCGGATGCAGCCCTTCGGGAATATGGTGAATACCCTCGGAGATTTTCCGAAGTTTGGCTTTGGTCACACCGGTTTTTGGGGCCACTTCAAAATCTTCCAGTGTATTGCCTTTGCCGAGTTTGCGCCAGGCGAGTTCAGATTCCTGGTATTCGTAAGGCAGGGGCTTCTCTTTGATCAGGTCCAGGCGCGCCTGCAGCGTAGCCCAGAATTCTTCCTGCATGCTTTCGGCCAGTTTTCGGTCGGCCAGCACCCCGGTCTGCATGAGATGTTCTACATACCGCTCGCGGGGGTTGAGGTGTTTTTCGATCAGGTTGTAAAGTCCCGGCTGGGTAAACTTGGGATCATCGCCTTCATTGTGTCCGTGTTTGCGGTAACATACCATATCAACAAACACATTCTTATGGAATTTCTGCCGGAATTCGACGGCCAGTTCTACGGCGTAAATAACCGCTTCGGCATCGTCTCCGTTGACGTGAATGACCGGCGAATGGACAATCCTGGCCACACTGGTGCAGTAATCCGAGGAGCGGGCATCGTCAAAATCCGTGGTAAAACCGATCTGGTTGTTGATGACAAAATGAATGCTTCCCCCATTCTGATAACCGGCCAGCTGGCTCATCTGCACCACTTCATAAACTACCCCCTGACCGGCTACGGCGGCGTCGCCGTGAATGACAACCGGCAAAACCCTCATCCGGTCTTCGCCGTAAAGCAGGTCACCTTTGGCGCGACAGAAACCCTGCATTACCGGTGCGACCGCTTCCAGGTGAGAGGGATTGGGACTCAGTTTAAGGTAAACCGTTTTGCCTGAAGGCGTGGTGATCTGGGACGAATAACCGAGATGGTATTTGACGTCCCCGTCTCCCATACTCATGTCCGGGATGGATATTCCTTCAAACTCGCTGAACACCTGTTCATAGGTCTTTCCCATGATGTTGACGAGAATGTTCAGCCGGCCCCGGTGGGCCATACCAAAAACCAGTTCTTCAACCCCGCCTTCGGAGGCTTTGTTGATGATGGCATCAAGCGCCGCAACGGTGGTTTCGCCACCTTCAAGCGAGAAGCGTTTTTGCCCGATGTATTTCTTGCCTAGAAATTCCTCGAAAACAACGGTATCGTTGAGCTTTTTAAGGATGCGTTTCTTCTTTTCATAGGGCATCTGAATGGTGCGTGTGCCCCCTTCGATGCGGTCGCGGATCCATTGTTTCTCTTCCGGGCTTTGAATGTATTCGAACTCAAATCCGAGGGTGTGGCAGTAGATATCTTTAAGAAATGCTATGATTTCCAGGAGGGTGGTCCG
>JANNSM010000367.1:0-2322 GCA_031402635.1 Bacteroidota bacterium
GGCCTGCTCGCTTGCTCGGCTCGGCGGACGGGCTGGTCGCCTGAGCCGTCCTGGGCGGTCGGGCCTGCGTCACCTGGCCTGGTGGGGATCGGGGTGGGCTGGTGGGTCAGGTAGTCGAGGTATTGGATTTCGGCAATAGGTCGAAGTCCGCGCATCGCCATGCCAAGCCCTTGCCCGATGATGGTGGCTTCGCGGATTCCCGTATCAAAAATCCGGTGCTTGCCGAAAATCTCCTGCAGGCCCGCAAAACCCTGATTTACATCGCCGATCTGGCCGAGGTCTTCCCCGAAAGCATAAACCGACGGGTTGGTCTCAAAATGATGGTGAAAACAGGCGTTTAGAATTTCAAAACCATTTCGAAGGGCGGTTTGAGAAGAGAAAACGGGTTTGATCTCCCGGACTTTCAATGCGCTGTGATCCGACTGGCTATACAAATGCGAATGGTAACGGTCTTCGGCCAGCGCGTACTGCCGGTTCAGCCAATGGCGGAGCGATTTGCGGGCCTGTCCATCCTGACCGCGGGTCTCGTGCAGGGCCCGCCGGACGGCATGCACGATATCGCGGCGCACCGGATCACGCATGGCGGATAACTCACCGCGCAGGGCAATAACAGCCGGGGCCGCAGGAGATTCCATCGCCAAACTGTCCAGGGCCAGGATCGCTTCGTCTTTTTCCCGGTTTACTCCGTTCTGGAAGGATTCCAGCGCCTCTTTCTGGGCCATTTTCGCCGCCGATGAAGCGGTCTGTTCTATGGTTATCAATTCTTCTTCGGAAGCCAGCGCCATGCTCAGTAACCATTGCCGCATCCTGACCAGACAATCATTATCCTTTTCCCAAGTCAGGCGCTCCGAACTTTTATAGCGCTCGTGCGAACCGGAGGTAGAATGACCCTGAGGCTGGGTCATTTCTTCTACATGGAAGAGTGCGGGAATGTGCTGGCTCCGGACTTTTTCAAGACCCCGTTCAAAAACTTCGCACAACGCCGGGTAATCCCAGCCTTTCACGGTGTAGATGTCCAGCCCCTGCCCCTGACTATTGACCCGGAAACCGTCCAGAATTTCAGAAATACTGCCTTTGGTGGTCTGGTATTCCTTGGGAACCGAAATGCCATAGCCGTCATCCCAAACGCAGATGGCCAGGGGTACCCGCTGCACTCCGGCGGCGTTGACGGTTTCCCAGAAGAGGCCTTCTGATGTGCTGGCATCCCCGATAGTCACCACCGACAGTTCATTGCCATTATCAGAAAACAGCCCGTTGGAAGCCACAGCCTGATTGTTGCGGTAACACTTGGAAGCCAGAGCCAGACCCAGCGCCCTGGCCATCTGGCTTGCTGTCGGTGAGGCATCGGCCGAAACGTTCACGGTGCTCCGGCGGTCGGTCCAATGCCCCTGATGGTCCAGGAAGCGGCTCGCGAAATGGGCATTCATCTGACGGCCTGCCGAAAACGGATCAGCTTCAAGAGACGGATCGGCGTAAAGCTGGGCGAAGAACTGCCGCATCGTCGCGGCACCCGTGGCAAACATGAAGGTCTGGTCACGGTAATATCCGGCTTTGTAGTCACCCGGGCGAATAGCCCGGGCAAGCGCTATCTGCGCCAGTTCCTTCCCATCGCCGAAGATGCCGAACTTGGCTTTTCCGGTCAGTACCTCTTTTCGGCCGATCAGGCTCGTCTCGCGGCTTTCACAAACAATGCGGTAATCGCGGAGAACCTGATCCCGGAATTGATCAAAGGTCAACTTATCGGTTTGCCCTTCCGCAGGAGCGCGTTGGAGCCTGGCTTCTGAAATCATATTTGCGGGGTCTGGCTCAAAGATAAGGAAGTGCTTAACGGGCGGGGGATATGAGGATATTTTTGAATAAAAAACCCTAATTTGTTGGTTTTCAGCACATCGGACCAACAGCCTCTGGCACGGAAATTGCTAATTTCTGCCTGCAATTGCCGGTGGAAAATCCAACGACAAATACCTAATTTTAACCATTGCCAAAACACGCTTACCCATGAAAAAATTTATCTCTGTTTTGTCCCTCCTGACGGTGCTGGCCACTGCCGGTTTCGCTCAGGTAAACCTGGTTACCGAAGAAGAAGTTGACCCCAATGCACCGGTTTTTAGCTGGGCAGAAGAAGTCCACGATTTCGGAAATATCCCGGTTGGCGTTCCGGTTACCCACAAGTTTGAATTCACCAATAACGGCAAGAGCCCGCTGATCGTTTCCAACGTTCAGAAAACCTGCGGTTGCACCGTGACCGACTGGACTAAAGAACCCATCGTTCCCGGTGGAAAAGGATTTGTAACCGCCGAGTTTAACGCCGCCCGTGCCGGT
>JANNSM010000368.1:0-19502 GCA_031402635.1 Bacteroidota bacterium
GTTTAAAAGGCGTGATCCTGACCTCGGCAAAAAAGACTTTCCTTGCCGGAGGAGACCTCGAGCATCTTTACAGCCTCACGGACCCGTCCGAGGCTTTTCGGATGGCCGAGTTGCTCAAGAAAGGCCTCCGAGCGCTGGAGACCTGCGGAGTTCCGGTGGTTGCCGCCATCAATGGAGCCGCCCTCGGGGGGGGACTAGAGCTTGCACTTGCCTGCCACCGCCGCATTGCGTTGAACGACCGTTCCGTGCGGATCGGCTTTCCGGAAGTGACCCTGGGCTTGTTGCCGGGGGGAGGGGGGGTGACCCGTGCCGTGCGCATGTTAGGGTTGGAAGCATCGGCTCCATACCTGATGCAGGGTTTGCAGATACCCGCCGACGCTGCGCTCAAGGCAGGGTTCGTGGATGAATTGGCAACAGACCGGGAAGCGCTCCTCAGCCAGGCTCGGGCTTGGATAGCCAGCGGGCCCGAGCCCACCCAACCCTGGGACCGCCGCGGTTACCGGATTCCCGGGGGCGATCCCCGCAGTCCCGCAGTTCTGCAACGCATTCCCGCGATGCCCGCGTTGCTTGCCAAAGAAACATTTGGACTTTACCCGGCCCCAAAGGCGATTATGGCTGTGGCTGTTGAAGGTGCAACCGTAGACTTTGATACGGCTTCGCGCATTGAATCGAGGTATTTCGCCCATCTTGCAACTGGAAAAGTGGCCAAGAACATGATCCACACGTTCTGGTTTCAGCTCAACGATATCAACAAAGGCCAAAGCAGACCTCAGCATATCGCTCATCAAAAGACGCTCAAGGTGGGTGTAATCGGTGCCGGGATGATGGGGCATGGTATCGCGTATGAAAGCGCAAAAGCCGGTATGTCGGTGGTGTTAAAAGACGCCGATCTGGCTGCCGCTGAAAAAGGGAAAGCAAAAATTCAGGCCATACAGGACAAACTGGTTTCGCGAGGCCGCTCTACGGCGCAAAAGCGTCAGGAAATCCTGGACCGGATTCATCCCACCGGGAATGCTGCCGATCTTGCCGGCTGCGATCTGGTCATCGAAGCGGTTTTCGAAGACCGCGAACTCAAAGCAAGAGTAACCAAAGAGGCAGAAGTTTTTTTAGCCCCGAACACCGTGTTTGCCTCCAATACCTCCACATTGCCAATCACGGGTCTCGCGGAGCGCTCCGCGCGGCCCTCGCAATTCATCGGCCTGCATTTCTTTTCGCCGGTTGATAAAATGAAACTGGTCGAAATCATTCGCGGCAAAGCCACCGACGAATCAACCCTGGCCAAAGCCTTTGACTTTGTGCTCGCCATCGGCAAGACTCCAATTGTGGTCAATGACAGCCGCGGGTTTTATACGTCGCGGGTTTTTTCGACCTATACCAATGAGGGATTGGCGTTACTGGCTGAAGGGCAGCATCCCCGCGCTATCGAAATTGCCGGCCGACAGGCGGGCATGCCGGTGGGACCATTGGCTTTGATGGATGAAGTAAGCCTGAAGCTGGCCTATGATATCAGCCGGCAAACCATTGCCGACGGCGATACTGCAGCACTGCGGGTTGGCAGCCATCCCGGGTTTGCCGTGCTTAAAATGATGGTAGAAAATCACGATCGCAAAGGCCGCGCGTACGGTGGAGGATTCTATGATTACCCACAAGGGCAGGAGAAGCACCTTTGGCCAAAACTCCATCAGGTTTTTCCACAGGCAGTTCCCATGGATCAGCAGGAAATGATTGACCGGATCTTGTTTGCTCAGGCGCTGGAAACAGTGCGTTGTCTTGATGAGGGTGTGCTAACCAGTTCAGCCGATGCCAATGTTGGATCTGTATTCGGATGGGGATTTGCCCCCTGGAGCGGAGGAACTCTGCAATTCATCAACCAGTATGGTCTATCGGAATTTCTGAACAGGGCGCGGCAACTGGCCGGTCAATACGGCGAGCGATTCGAACCTGCGGATTCGCTGGTTCAGATGGCGGAGTCACACGCTCAATACTGAAACAAAATCATGGTGGTCAGCCTTTCGCCCGAAATCATGAACCGCATCAGGAACTTCCTTCAAACGGAAGTATTTCCGCTGGAAAAACGGTTCGGCTCCGGTCACGTTTTTTCGGATATTGAACCGGAGCTCAACCGGCTCAGGGATCGGGTAAAAACAGAAGGGTGGTGGCTGCCACAGTGTCCAGCAGAGAGCGGAGGTCTCGGACTCGGATTGGTTGATTTTGGCCGGGTTAGCGAAATGCTGGGGCAAAGTCCTTACGGGCATTACCTGTTCAACTGCCAGGCGCCGGATGCCGGCAATCTGGAAATTCTGCTCGAACACGCCACAGCACAACAACGGGAACGATTTCTCACCCCGCTTCTCGTGGGTAAAATCCGGAGCTGTTTTGCAATGACCGAACCGGAAAATCCCGGCTCTAATCCGCTGATTATGTCTACCACCGCCCGCCGGGAGGGCGATGAATACGTCATCAACGGCCACAAATGGTTTACCACGGCGGCAGATGGTGCCGCATTTACGGTGGTGATGGCGGTAACCGATGCAGGCGCACATCCCTATGCCCGTGCCAGCATGTTACTTGTTCCCAACGATACTCCCGGGTATTCGTTAGTTCGAAATATTCCGGTCATGGGCGATACCGGCAGCGGCTATTTCAGCCATGGCGAAATCCGGTTTAATGACTGCCGTGTGCCGGCCACCAACCTTCTCGGCCTCGAAGGCGCCGGCTTTGCGATGGCCCAGGAGCGACTTGGTCCCGGAAGAATTCACCACTGCATGCGCTGGATCGGAATAGCGGAACGAGCGTTCCAGATGATGTGCAGCCGCGCTGCTTCAAGGGAACTCGCTCCGGGAAAACCGCTCGGGAGCCGTCAAACGATTTTGAACTGGATTGCCGAAAGCCGTGCTGAAATTGAAGCGAGCCGTTTGTTGGTGCTCGACGTTGCCCGTCAAATTGAGCAGGAAGGGAATTACGCGGCCCGCTACCGGGTTTCCATGATCAAATTTCATGTTGCGGGGATGTTGCAGCAAGTCCTTGACCGGGCGGTTCAAACCCACGGCGCGCTTGGGCTCACCGACGATACACCCCTGGCGATGTGGTACCGGCATGAAAGGGCGGCGCGTATTTACGATGGTCCCGATGAGGTTCACAAAGACCGGCTGGCCAAAGCCATTCTCAAGGAGTACACTTCCTAACAGGCTATTTAATGATGAGCGCGAATACCGGAGATCTCGGATGGATTGATCGCGCCGGAATGGTCCGCGAAGGAGAAGAGTTTGACCTGGAACGCCTCCGTATCTGGCTCAGCCGGTATTTGCCGGGCGATTTTGATGAAGAAATCGGGGTTGAGCAATTTCCGAAAGGCTATTCGAACTTAACTTACCTGCTCCGGTCCGGGAACAAATCATTTGTTCTGCGGCGACCGCCTTTCGGATCTACGGTAAAGACTGCTCATGATATGGGTCGCGAGTTTCGGGTACTATCTGCGCTGCAACCGGTTTACGATAAAACCCCGGCACCGTTGGCCTACTGCGAGGACTCCGATGTGATAGGCGCTCCGTTTTATATCATGGAAAAGGTCGAAGGGGTTATCCTGCGGCCGAATATGCCTAAGGAGATGCATCCTTCACCGGAGACCATGGCGGGAATTGCCCGCTCGCTGGTGGACAGTTTGGTTGAATTGCATGCCGTGGATGTGCAAGCGGCAGGACTCGCACAATTTGGCAAAGCACAGGGCTACGTGCGACGCCAGGTTGAAGGGTGGATAGGGCGTTACCAGACCGCCAAAACGGACGAAATCCCGGGAATGGATAAGGCCGCTGGCTGGCTGGCCGGTCACCTCCCGGCTGAATCAGGCGCCTCTTTGATTCACAATGATTTCAAGTATGACAATCTGGTCCTGGACCCCACTGATTGGACCAACGTTCGTGCCGTGTTGGATTGGGAAATGGCGACCGTGGGTGATCCGCTGATGGATCTCGGGACAACGCTTGGCTACTGGGTGCATCCCGGAGATCCGTTGCCAATGCGCCAGATGGCGCTCAGTCCAACGGTTTTGCCCGGCAATCCGTCCCGGCAAGAAATTGTGGAATGGTACGCGATGGCCACCGGGCGCAATCCTGGCAACGGCGTGTTTTACTATGTTTATGGCCTTTACAAAATTGCCGTAATCGTTCAGCAGATTTATGCACGTTACCAACGCGGGCTAACACGCGATGAGCGCTTTGCCATGTTGGGTTTTGTGGTGCAGAGTTGCGCTGCCTCTGCCGCCCTGGCTATTGACAAGGGTCGGATTGACAGGCTGTGGGAATAATTATCCTATTGACCTCGCTGAGCTGTTGAATGAGGTTGCTTCTTCTTTCTTCAGAAATACCATACCGTGGTTCAGGCCAATCAAGCTGGTCAAAATAGTGAATCGTTTCAGAAATCGCGCTCGCAAAGTCAGTGGGTTGCCAGTTCAAAGCCGTTTTCAGGGCTTGATTGTCATACTTGAAATAGTCACCATCAATCCACAATGGCATATCTGTCCATTGGCTGATCTGGTTCTTATGCAAAAACGGCGGATCAGCGGAAATGATTTCAGGGAACCTGTTCAAGTGAGCCGATGCACTTTGTACAATCTGACCTATGGAAGCTTCGGGGAAGGAAACAGCATTATAACGTTGATTATGAAGATCTATTCCAAGCAAATACCGGATTGCCAATATCAGGTCATGGACATACGTCAGCGATAGCTTCCTTTCACCGTGGTCTGGCAAGAGGATTTGATCCCTATTTTTTACCTGGTAGAGCCAGTAATACAAGCGATCGGTGTGATCATATTTTCCGAAAACAAGGGCCGGTCGCAAAATGGTATACTTAAAACCAGACGACTGTAAAATCCGCTCACACGCCGCTTTCCGATTGCCATAGGAAGAAACGGAACGGTCAACCCGCTCAGTCTCGGAGCAGCTCAGCAGCGGAGACTCCTCTGTTTTGATCTCGAGGTAATGCTCCTGCAAGTCATAGACCGAGCACGTAGAAATGAAAATATACCGGGTGTATCGGGAATCCAATGCGGCCAAGGTCTGTTGCAGGGCATCCGGATAATATGCGCTTAAATCAATAACATAATCCCAGGCTATTCCACTGATCTGAGCAATATCCTGTGTCTCCCGGTCGCCTCGGATATGGAGAATTTCGGGAAACAAGTCCGGTTTAGTGGTATTGCGGTTAAAAAGGGTAATCGCCAGATCTTTTTCACCGGATAACGCCTCCACCAGATTGCGTCCAATAAACTGTGTTCCTCCTAAAATTAAAATTCTTTTCATAAAATATACTATAATATTATTGCCGGTTAGTTTATTGTCAATTTATAAACGTTGACACCAATAGCGTAACCATAGATATTGCCTGTAACACCCTTCAGGATTCTGATTTTATTGCAGGCTCTGCCAAGATCAACCTTTTCCCAGCTAAGCCCTCCATCTCGTGTTTCATAACCCTGGCTCATCGTTCCGACATACCCGTGTTTTTCGTCAATGAATCCAATTCCGAATTGCCGGGCTGCTTGATCTTTGACCAGTGGTATTTCCATCCAGGTCTTTCCGCCATCGTTAGTTTTCAGAATCATGGCGTTTGACTGGGACACGTCTCCATCGGACGCTGCGCAAATTAGCCCCTCCAGCTTGTTGAACATCTTGATGTCAAACAGCATTTTGCATTCAGCATCGAGATTGCGGCTTTCCCAATTCTCCCCGCCGTCATGGGATACCATCAAATTTGCCGGACCACCTACCCGTCCAACGGCAAAAATGTGATCCTTATAGGCCAATACGCCGTGGTTGATGTATTGCTCTCTGACCATATCAATAGCGCAAAGACCTTTCACATAGTTTCCTTTGTACAATACCGGATTCCAGGTCATTCCGCCATCCGTCGTTTTGTACAGTGGAATGGTGTCCTGAACATTGGGGAAATAGTCCGTTCCAACGGTGCCTGCAAAACCTGTTTTGTCATCAAGGAATGCGATGGTGCGAAAGAAGGTGCCCGGTTTATCCAGTTGTTTGATCCAACTACTACCGCCGTCAGCGGTATGGTAAATTTTTCCCTGTCCATTGACGTACCATCCTTTTTGCTCATCTATAAAATAGATATCATCCTGTTTGCCGGGATAAGGCTCTGTACTCAGCAATTGCCATTTATATTCCTGCGCTTTTCCGTGGAATGCAAAGCCTGAAAGCAAAAGCATAACCAAACACAACTTGGCCATAATCAATGATAATTTTGGAGAATAACTGAATTTATTCTTCTAAATTATTCAGCAGGTCATTCTCAAGCAACTCTATACCGTACCTGGCAGCAAATTCAGTTTGAGCATTTTGATAGCGGGTATCATAGGTTGCTTCCTCTTCCGTAATCTGCGCAATAATCTCTTCCATTCTCAGAAGGTCTTCCTCCGTGTATTCGTGCCTGACAATAATCTCCATGATCTTCCGGTAGGCATTTTCGACCATTCTGCCATAAAACGCATAAAGCCCGATGGCAGCGTCGCGAAATTCAGTGTTGCCATCATAGTCAGCAAGAGCCATCATGGTATTCTTGCTCTCTTCTATCTGATTTGTGAGATCGGTATGGATAGACCAGAGTTTCTCTGTTGATAATTCTTCCACTGCCATTTCATCCTGGAGGGCGAAGAGCAATACCGCAATCTTCTCCTGCTCATCAACAATAAAGTCATTGTATTGTATCGGATCCGTTAATACCGGATTTTGGGCCTGTAAATCCAGTTTTCCGAAAAACAGCAGCATCACAAATGCGCCGATCATTATATTAATTGGAGTTTTCATAGATGTTAAGTTATCAGGAAGATAAGGAAAAATGCCAGGCAAATAAAGCCTGGGACCAAAGACCATCCATTCAATTGTCGGAGCAATAAAAAAACCCTGGCCATCAAAATGATAACCAGGGTTGAAGTAGCCCGTAGGGGAATCGAACCCCTGTTACAGGAATGAAAATCCTGCGTCCTAACCCCTAGACGAACGGGCCGTAAATTTCTGAGCGGGTGCCTCGTTTCCGAAGCGGCATCAAAAATAAGCACTGCACCCTGTTTGAAAAACTTTTTTAAAAGTTTCCGCCGAAAGCCACGGTTGGCGGGCATAGTCTGGCCTGTCGCAAGCCAATCTGGCAAGGATAAAGCGCTGAAACTCTAAATATGGGCTGGATTTAGTAGAAGAGGGGTCTAACTGTCGCTTTTGAAAATGATTAGCTTTGCGGCCACAAACCAAAGTCAATCATGAGTAAACTTCGTGTAGCCATTAACGGCTTCGGTCGTATAGGTCGGATTACCATGCGTAATCTGATCGGCCGACCGGAAATTGAAGTGGTCGCCATCAACGACCTGACCGATAACAAAACGCTCGCCCATTTATTCAAATACGATTCTATCCACGGTGTCTTTCCAGGGGAGGTAAGCTCAGATGAGCATTCTATCTCCATCAATGGACACCGGATGAACGCTTATGCCGAACGCAACCCCGAGGCACTGCCCTGGGCCGACCTCAAGGTGGATGTTGTGGTTGAAAGCACCGGATTTTTTGTTGACCGGCCCAAAGCCGGGATGCACCTCAAAGCCGGTGCAAAAAAAGTAGTCATCTCTGCCCCGGCTAAGGGCAGCGACATCCGCTCGGTTGTTATGGGAGTGAATGACCACCTGATCCAGACCACTGATGACATTCTTTCGAATGCTTCCTGCACCACCAACTGTGTTGCACCGATGGTCAAAGTTCTGCTGGAAAATTTCGGGATCGAGAGTGCATTTCTTGTAACCGTTCATGCTTATACCTCCGACCAACAGTTGCATGACGCACCGCACAAAGATCTTCGCCGGGCCCGCGCTGCGGCCATGAGCATTGTTCCCACGTCTACCGGAGCCGCGAGTGCCGTGACTAAAATCTTCCCGGAATTGGTGGGTAAAATCGGTGGGTCCGCTTTGCGCGTTCCGGTGCCGGATGGTTCCATCACCGACCTGACCTGTGTGATTAGCAAAGATGCCGATGTGGCAACAATCAATGCTGCATTCCGCGCTGCCGCCGCCGGTCCGCTCAAGGGCATCCTTCAATACAACGAAGACCCGATCGTCTCCATTGACATTGTAACCAACCCGCATTCCTGCATTTACGATGCAGAACTCACGGCGGTGATTGGCAGAACCATCAAGGTGGTGGGTTGGTATGACAACGAGTACGGGTATTCTGCGCGCATGGCAGATCTGCTGGTAAAACTGAGTAAGATCTGAGCGTAAAGCCTTTGCCATGATCAATTTTCAGACCTTCGGTTTCTCAGGAAAGCGGGTGCTGATCCGCGTGGACTACAACGTTCCCCTGGACGATGACTTTCGCGTTGCGGATGATACCAGAATACGCGCTACCCTGCCAACCCTGACCAGGATTTTAAACCAGGGAGGGTCCATTGTGCTGATGTCACACCTTGGGCGACCCAAAGGCGGTCCCGAGGATCGTTTCAGTCTTCGTCATACTCTTCCGTCCCTGTCGGAAATTCTGGGAGGAAAAGAGATCCTGTTTGCATCAGATTGCGTGAGTTCGGAGGCTTTTGCACAATCGGCAGCCCTGAAACCAGGTCAGGTATTATTGCTTGAAAATCTTCGCTTTTATAAAGAGGAAGAAAAAGGCGATCGGGCATTTGCACAAAAACTTGCCGGACACGGCGATGTTTATATAAACGATGCCTTCGGTACGGCTCACCGGGCTCATGCTTCTACAGCAGTGATTGCCGAGTTTTTCGGTCCGGATGCGAAGGGATTTGGTCTGGTCATGGGCAGCGAGATCGAAAACGCCAACCGTGTGCTTGAACACACCGAAAGACCTTTTGTGGCCATTCTCGGCGGAGCTAAGGTGAGCGGCAAGATCATGATCATTGAGCGGCTGCTCGACAAAGCGGATATCATTCTCATCGGTGGTGGAATGAGCTACACCTTTGCCAAAGCCGCAGGTGGTTCCATAGGAAATTCTTTGGTTGAGGAAGACCGGTTAGACACAGCACGCCGCATGGTTGAATTAGCCAGCGCCAAAGGAGTAGAGTTGTTGCTTCCCGAAGATTCTGTCATCGCCGACCGTTTTGCCGATGATGCCAACCGGAAGACAGCAATATCGGAAGCTATCCCGGATGGATGGATGGGCATGGATATCGGTGAGCGGACAATAACCAGATTCCGCGAAGCGATTCTTCGCTCAAAGACTATTTTGTGGAACGGCCCGATGGGCGTTTTTGAGATGCCAAATTTTCAACGCGGCACGATTGCCATTGCTCAGGCCGTTGCTGATGCCACTGCCGCCGGAGCTTTTAGCCTTGTGGGTGGCGGAGATTCTGTAGCTGCGGTTAACCAGTTTGGGTTTGCCGATCAGGTCAGCTACGTCAGCACCGGCGGTGGCGCCATGCTGGAGTATTTTGAAGGAAAAGAATTACCGGGAATTTCTGCCATCGCGCCGCGCAACGGTTGACCATTACCCTAATTTATTAATGCTAAAGGACTGCCTGAATACGGCAGTCCTTTTTTTTGGCGCGGGTTATTCTCTCGGGTTATTCTCTTGGGATATAGGTTCGGGTTATAGGTTCGGGTTATTCCCTCGGTTTATCTACTTGGGCGGGAGTGCTCCACAATCTCCCACAATGACCATTTCTAGGTCCCGCTGGGGAGCTTTTTTACCTTTTTTTCTGGAGCCAAAGGCAAATTGTCTTTGATCAAATTAGTATTTAGTGGATAAAAATCCACCATTTTTAGTCATAAAATATTGTAAATCAATTAAATACATTATAATAAGATAGAATATTTATAATTTTATAGAAAAAAATTGTGGATAATTTTTTGGTGGGAAAAAGTGGTAAAGTATGGGAAATAGTGGGAGTTATCGCCTACATTAGCGCAAGCTTACCCCGGTTGTACTTCGGAAACAACACAAGGAAAGCGCAGTTGTCCTCTTTATTAGGCGAATACCATTGCAGGGAGAATACCAATGTAAGCTCGACGAGAAAGGGAGGGTGAAAATTCCCTCTGACCTCAAGCGCAAACTCAAAAAGTTTAGCGAGGAGGACCTCGATCAGTTTATCGTCAAGCGCGGGTTTGAGGGTTGCCTGGAGTGTTTCCCGATGCCTAGTTGGCAAAAGCAACGCGCACTGGTCGAGAGCAAACTGAATCTTTTTAATCCCAAGCACAGGAAGTTCATCAGGAAGTTCCTGGATGGTGTCAAGGAAGTAGCCATTGATTCTGCTGACCGTTTGCTGATTCCCGGAAAGTTATTGGCAGAAGCGGCAATCAGCACTGAAATGGTCATTCTGGTGCAGTTTGACCGGATGGAATTGTGGGATGCGGAGCGATTGAAAAAGGCCAGAGCGGTTGAAGACGATTCGGAGTACAGCGATTTGGCTGCGGAAGTGATGGGAGGCAAGGACGATCATGACGGGTAGCACCTATCACCGACCTGTTCTTTTACATGAAGCCGTTGAAGGACTTCTGGTCCGATCTGACGGCACCTATGTGGATGCCACATTTGGAGGTGGAGGACACAGCCTTGCAATTCTCGAAAAACTGGGAACGGCAGGCAGACTGTTCGCCTTTGATCAGGATCCGGATGCCGCTGTTCATGTTCCCCATGATCTGCGTTTCCGCCTGATCCCGGAAAACTTCCGCCACCTGCAGCGCTTTTTGCGGCTGCATGGGGGCCTCCCGGCAGACGGAATTCTGGCAGACCTCGGAGTGTCTTCGCACCAGATTGATACCGCAGAACGGGGGTTTTCGACCCGCTTTGAAGCTGCTCTGGATATGCGGATGGATTCAAGAGTGGGAAAACCCGCTGCGATATGGCTGGAGGAGGTGGAAGAAGCCGAACTGGTCAGGGTCTTCAGTGAGTACGGAGAGGTTCGCAATGCGAAGAAACTTGCCCGGGTTATTGTGGCCTCGCGAAAGGAGAAACCTATTCGGAGCACAACAGATCTGGTACAGGTCGCAGAGCCATGCGTGATCGGTCAGCGAAACAAATACCTGGCTCAGCTCTTTCAGGCCATCCGGCTTGAGGTAAACGATGAACTCGGCTCACTGAAAGAATTTCTTCTACAGTGCGAAAAGTGCCTGAAGCCGGGAGGGAGGCTGGTCATCATCACCTACCATTCGCTTGAAGACAGGCCGGTAAAGCAATTCTTGCTTCACGGGCGGTTTGATCGGGAACCGGAAAAAGACTTCTTCGGAAATCCCGTGCAGGGAATACAACCGGTTGGTAGAAAACCGCAAACTGCCTCGGCAGAAGAAATAAAAATGAATCCGCGATCCAGGAGCGCAAAAATGAGGATTGCAGAACGGGTGGATACGCAGAATCAGGACAACAAACGCAATCAACGTCATGCCTGAAGAAAACAAGAACACAGAAAACTCAAACAAGCAAAGGGGTCTTCATGAGTTGTTGTCTTTCCTTGATGTGCGGGAGTGGTTGCAATACAACCGCTTCGTAGACAGGCTTCCATTTTTAATGTTCTGTTCCGCTTTAGGCATCCTTTATATCTGGAACCGGCATACCGTTGAGCGACAGGTTCGCGAGTTGGATCGCATGAATCGAAAGGTCACCGAACAACGCTGGTACTATGATACCGCCAAGGATGAATTGGCCCGGAACAGTCGGCAAAGCAATGTTGCGGACCGCGTTGCTGCAAGAGGTATACTGGAGTTGATGGAACCACCGCTGATCATCGTGGAAGAATCAACCGAAAAACGATGAGCACAGCGATCAAGCACATCATGCTGCTCCGGTTACAGCTTGTTCTTTTGGGCATGGTGTTGCTTGCTGGAGCCATCCTTTTTCGGGCCGGGAAAATCTTTTACGTTGATGGCGAAGCCTACCGTGCAAAAGCGGATAGCGCATATATCCACTATCGGAGTATAGAAGCGGAAAGAGGAAACATTTACGCCGCTGACGGCAGCTTGCTGGCTGCTTCATTTCCATATTTCACCGTTTCCATTGATCCGGTAGCTCCATCCGAAGTGGATTTTCGCGCCGAAGTTGATGAATTGGCGGCCTGCATGGCCAGGCACAACGGTCGGAGCAGCGCCCAGGAATACCGTCGGCAATTGATTCAGGCCAGAGCAGCAGGAAAACGCTATATCCGCTTTGATAATAAGGTTTCCTATCCAGAATTGCAGCAAATGAAGCAGTGGCCCTTGTTCCGCAAGGGGCAATACAAGGGAGGTATGGTTGTAGAGGCGTTTAATCTTCGCGAACGTCCATACGGCGTATTGGCCCACAGAACAATTGGATATGTTACGGATAAGGCTGCTGTGGGATTGGAAGGCAAATTCAATGCGCTTCTTTCCGGGCAGGACGGCAGGCAACTGGTGCGAAAAATTTCAGGGGGTTATCAACTTCCACTGAATGATAAAAACGAAATAGAGCCTATACATGGCCGGGATATCGTAACCACACTGGACATTAGTATTCAGGATGTGGCCGAAACCGCATTGGAAGAGTCACTTATCCTCCATGATGCGGAGTACGGTACGGCAGTCGTGATGGAAGTTGCCACCGGCAAAATCCTGGCTATGGCAAACCTGACCCGTATTGAGGAAGGAAAGTATGACGAGAAGTTCAATTATGCAATTGGCGACCGCACCGAACCCGGTTCAACATTCAAACTTGCCTCTGTTCTCGCCTTGTTTGAAGATGAGCGCTGCGATTTGACGGAAACTGTTGATCTCGAAAACGGTCAACACGCTTACCACGGTATTTCGATGTTTGACTCCGAGGGTAAACACGACCTGGGAATAGTCACTTTACCCAGAGCTTTTTGGCGGTCTTCTAATGTGGGAATCAGCAAACTGGTTGAGCGGTACTACCAGAACAGTCCGCAAGACTTTGTCGCAAGGCTGAAGCAATTCCATCTCAACGAGCCAACAGGGATTGAACTGGCCGGAGAGGAAGCCCCGATTATTCCCCTGAATCCTTTAGACCGAAAAAGTTGGTCGGGAACAACCCTTCCTTGGTTGTCCACCGGGTACGAATTGCAGCTCTCGCCATTGCAGATGCTTACATTCTACAATACGGTGGCCAATGGCGGTAAAATGATGAGGCCTTACCTGGTCAATGAAATCCGAGAACACGGAGTGAGTATTGAGCAGTTCAGTCCTGTTGTTGTTGATCCGCAGATCGCTTCGCCAAAATCCATTGCCATGGTCAGGGAACTGCTGCAGATGGTTGTGGATTCCGGTACTGCGCGAAACGTGCGAAGCCCACACTATACGGCTGCCGGTAAAACCGGCACTTCGCTGATCAACAATGAACATGTCAGTTATCGCGATGACATTTATCGGGCCTCATTTGCCGGATACTTTCCCGCCGAGAAACCGCTGTATTCCTGTATTGTTGTTGTCAGTAACCCGCGCCGTAATGGATATTATGGCGCTGATGTAGCGGGACCTGTTTTCAAGGCAATCGCAGACCGCGTCTATGCTTCCCATCTTGGCGGGCATGAACCGCTGAATACCGGTGAGAAATTGCGGATTGCCCCGCAGGGCAGAGGCTATCAGCCCGATCTGCGCGAAGTCTACAACAACATGAATTGGCCGATGGATTGGCCGGTGAGCAGTGAATGGGCTTCTGTTCGATCCAGCCAGACTGCAGAAGGCGGACAACCCCGTAGTACGCCTCTTGACTTCCACGATAAAGTTTTACCCGATGTCCGTGGTATGGGTTTGCGCGATGCCCTTTACCTGCTTGAAAATAAGGGATGGGAGGTCACTTTCTCAGGACTTGGCAAAGTTACGGCAGTGAAGCGCGAAGAAAACGGAGCCCTTCATCTAACTCTTGGATAAACCCTGGATAATCAGCAAATCATCCATCATTTTTTAACCCAGTGAATAAAGAACTCCGCGATCTTTTATATGGTGTCGCCCTTCGCGAAACTGCCGGCTCCATGAGTCGAAAGATCAGCAGGATTTCGATTGACTCCCGGCTTGTGGGTGCGGATGGTCTGTTTGCGGCGGTGCCGGGAACCCGGAGTGATGGTCACGAATACATTTCGCAGGCAATTGCTGATGGCGCAGTGGTTGTGCTTTGTGAGCGGATGCCGGAGAGTCTCAATGACCAGGTAACCTATGTCAGGGTTGAAGACAGTCGAGAGGCCCTGGGTCATGTAGCGGCAAATTTTTACGATAACCCTTCCACCAAATTAAAATTGCTTGGCGTAACCGGTACCAATGGAAAAACTACGGTAGCCACTTTGCTGCATCGCCTTTTCCGTGGCCTGGGCTACCAGGCGGGACTGCTGTCAACCGTGGAGAACCGGATAGGAGACCGGGTATTGACGGCTACTCATACTACTCCGGATGCCGTTTCCCTTCAGGCTTTGCTGGCAGAAATGGTTGAACAGGGATGCAGCCATGTTTTTATGGAAGTCAGTTCCCATGCAATTGATCAGCGGAGAATTGCAGGACTGGATTTTGATGTAGCGGTATTTACCAACCTGAGCCATGATCATCTGGATTACCATGGCACCATGGACAATTACCTGAACGCCAAAAAGCGATTCTTTGACAATCTGCCGGTTACAGCACATGCACTGGTCAATACCGACGATAAGCGCGGTGCCGTGATGGTACAAAACACTGTGGCACATATCCATACTTATGGTCTTCGCGGATCGGCTGATTTCAACGGAAAGATTCTGGAGAGCGGATTTACCGGACTGCAATTGCAGTTTGATGGAATGGAGATGCACAGCCTTTTGATCGGCGAGTTCAATGCGTACAACCTCCTTGCCGTGTATGCGAGCGCTGTTTTATTGGGACAGGAGCCTGCCGAAAGCCTGAAAGAGCTCAGCCGACTGCGTTCTGCTGAAGGCCGTTTTGATCACGTTCTGAGCAGCCGAGACCGGCTGGTCGGTATTGTTGATTATGCTCATACTCCGGATGCCCTGGAAAAGGTACTGAGTACCATTCGCAGTATCCGCGGCGGAAATGAAAAGGTGATTACCGTGGTTGGTTGCGGTGGTGACCGCGACCGGGCCAAGCGGCCCGTTATGGCCAGAGTGGCCTGTCAGTTATCAGACAAGGTTGTGCTGACCTCAGACAACCCCCGCTCAGAAAAGCCGGAAGACATCCTGGCCGAAATGCTCACCGGGGTTAGTCTGCCATACCAATCCAGGACCCTGACCCAGCCAGACCGACGAGAAGCAATCCGCACGGCTTGCATGCTCGCCGGGCCCGGTGACATTGTGCTTGTGGCTGGGAAAGGCCACGAAAAATACCAGGAGATCAGCGGGGTTCGCCATGCCTTTGACGATCGGGCCGTATTGCTGGAAACCTTTCAAACCCTCGGTCGCTGATGCTGTTCCACCTCTTCGAATACCTGGACAGGACTACCGATCTACCCGGCGCAGGACTATTCCAGTTTCTGAGTTTTCGGGCGGCGGTAGCAACCATCCTTTCGCTGGTGATCAGCATCGTTTTTGGAGGAAGAATTGTTAGCCGGCTAAGACAGCAGCAGGTGGGTGAAACGGTCCGTGACCTTGGCCTTGAAGGTCAGATGAGCAAGCAGGGAACCCCAACCATGGGTGGAATTATGATTTTGGGCGCCATTCTGATTCCCGTTCTGTTGGTTGCTGATCTGAGCAATTTGTATATCCAGCTCATGTTGCTGGTTACGATCTGGATGGGCGCTATCGGATTTCTGGATGATTACATCAAAGTTTTTCGCAAGAATAAGGAAGGACTTGCCGGGCGTTTCAAAATACTCGGTCAGGTTGGCCTGGGATTGATTGTAGGCAGCGTTATTCTGTTCAATCCCGAAGTTCAGATCCGGGAGCACGATACCTGGTATCACTATGCGGTAATTGACGGCAAACCGGTGGGCAATCCCGTAATGGTTACGCGAGCGGATTCTGTTCTTGAAGGCGAAGGGGTACTGATTGATTCTGTTTTGTGGCGGAGCCATGATGCGCGCCGTGCAAAAACCACGTTCCCTTTCCTGAAGAACAATGACTTCAATTACCAGTTTCTTGTTTCGTTTTTGCCGGAAAAGACGCAGGAATGGGCATTCCCGATTGTTTTTGTCGGGATCATGATTCTGATTATCGCTGCCGTTTCCAATGGGGCAAACATTACCGACGGGCTCGATGGATTGGCAACCGGCACTTCAGCCATCATCGTGTTTACCCTGTTGCTGTTTGCGTATGTAAGCGGTAACACCTTTCTGGCCGAGTACCTGGGCATCATGTATATCCCCAACTCCGGTGAGCTGGTGGTTTTTTCCGCCGCTTTCGTAGGGGCCTGCATCGGGTTTCTCTGGTGGAATGCCTATCCGGCCCAGGTATTCATGGGAGATACCGGCAGTCTTGCCATTGGTGGAATTATTGCAACGCTGGCGATTGCTGTCCGCAAGGAATTGCTCATTCCCGTGCTTTGCGGAGTATTTCTTATTGAAAACCTTTCGGTTGTTCTTCAGGTCTCCTGGTTCCGTTATACCCGAAAAAAATTCGGGGAAGGCCGGCGGATTTTTAAAATGGCTCCGCTGCATCACCACTATCAGAAACTTGGTTATCCCGAGACAAAAATCGTGACCCGTTTCTGGATCATCGGTATTCTGCTTGCTGTCATCACTATCGTAACCCTCAAAGTCCGCTGATGGCAGGCAGATTACTCATATTGGGTGCAAAGGAAAGCGGCACTGGCGCTGCGCTGTTGGCACGTGCAAAGGGTTGGGAAGTACTCCTTTCAGATTCTGGTACGATCATTCCAAAATACAGAGATAAACTCACTCAGGCAGGCATTGATGTCGAGGAAAATGGCCATGTAAGGGCCGAAAATTTCAAACCGGAACTGATCGTAAAGAGCCCGGGTATTCCCGATACCGCCCCGTTGGTTGCCAACTATCGTTCCTCTGAGGTCCCTGTTACTTCCGAAATCGAGTTTGCGGCAAGTTATTCTCAAGCCACAATTATTGGGATCACCGGTAGCAACGGAAAAACCACCACCACTGCGCTGACCGGTCATATTCTAAAGCAGGGCGGTCTTGACGCCGAGGTTGCCGGGAATATCGGCAACAGTTTTTCGGAAATGGTATTGGTGCGGGATCCCGGATTTGCCGTCTTGGAGATTTCCAGTTTTCAATTAGATAACATACGGAATTTTCGACCTCACATTGCGGTATTGCTCAACATCACCCCAGACCACCTGGACCGTTACCACAACAACATAGACTTCTACGCCGCTGCCAAAATGCGGATTACCGAAAATCAGACACCGGAAGATTTTTTTCTGTATTGCGCTGATGACCCGGTGAGCACTCAACACATCGCCTCATCAGCGATTTCGGCGCAGAAAATTCCTTTCTCACTTCAGGGACCTTTTGAGCAGGGGGCCTGGGTAGAAGAAGGGCAACTCATTGTACAATTTCAGCAAAATACGTTCTCAATGTCCATCTACGAACTCGCATTGCAAGGCAAACACAACCTGTACAACTCTATGGCGGCTTCTGTTGCGGCCCGTGTGCTGGACATCCGCAAGGATTCTATCCGCGAATGCCTGATGGATTTCAGGGCGTTGGAGCATCGCCTGGAAGCGGTTGCCAAAGTTCATGGAGTCGAGTTCATCAACGATTCAAAAGCGACCAATGTTAATTCAACCTGGTTCGCCCTGGAAAGCATTGAAAAGCCGGTAATCTGGATAGCAGGTGGAGTTGACAAGGGCAACGATTACAGCCAACTCACCGACCTGGTCAAAAAAAAGGTAAAGGCAGTGGTATGCCTGGGAACCGATAACAGAAAGCTTCACGAAGCTTTTTCCCGCCATGTTGACCTGATGGTCAACACGCAGAGCATGGTTGAAGCCGTGCGCATGGCCTATCATCTATCTAATCAGGGGGATGTTGTGCTGCTTAGCCCGGCCTGTGCAAGTTTTGATCTTTTCAAGAATTACGAGGATCGCGGCTGGCAGTTTAAAATGGCCGTCAAAGGGCTTTAATCTCTTTTCGAAATAGCTGCAGGATGAAGAAATATTTTTACCTGAACAAGCGTTCATATCAGTGCATCTGATATTACAACCGGCAATTGCATGAAAACAATTCTGACCAAACTCCGCGGTGATAAATACCTCTGGCTGATTGTGATCTGTTTGTCTATGTTTTCTATTCTGGCCGTGTACAGCAGTACCGGTACCCTCGCTTTTAAGGCCCAATCGGGATACACGGTTTACTACCTGATCAAGCACCTCCTGTTGCTTGTGTTTGGAATTGGTCTGATGTACCTGGCTAGTCTTGCCAACTATAAGATTTATTCCCGCATTGCTCAACTAGCCATGTATTTGTCAGTTCCCCTGTTAATTTACACGCTGGTTTGGGGCTCTAAGGTTAACGAAGCATCCCGATGGATTACCCTTCCCGGAATTGAGCTCACTTTTCAGACCTCGGATCTGGCTAAAATGGCGCTGATCATGTACACGGCGCGGATGTTGTCCCGGCGACAACATCTGGTGGACAATTTTCGCGAGGGATTTGTTCCGGTTGTTTTGCCCATTCTGATTACTTGCGGGCTGATTGCACCGGCCAATCTTTCTTCGGCTTGCGTACTTTTCTTCACTTGCCTGATCTTATTGTTCATCGGTCGAATGGGCATGAAATATATAGCCGGCCTGGTGGGATCAGCGGGCGTATTGGCGGTTTTACTTGGATTGTTCATCCACTTTGTTCCCGAGGGTGATTTGCCGGGAAGGATGTCCACCTGGAAATCAAGGGTGGAAAGTTTTAATGCTGACCCGGGGCATGAGCCCTTCCAGGTTGAGCAGGCTAAGATTGCCATTGCGCAGGGCGGACTTTTCGGCGTCGGACCTGGTAACAGCGCCCAGCGGAACTTCCTGCCGGCATCTTACTCCGACTATATTTTCGCCATTATTATCGAAGAGTACGGATTGATTCTCGGCGGATTGGTTGTCGTTTTTCTCTACCTGGCATTTTTATACCGCTGCATGAGAATCGTCATTCGCACCGTCAATCCTTTCGGCGCATTGCTGGCTATCGGGCTGGGAATCAGCCTCACGATTCAGGCTTTCGTGAACATGGCCGTGGTGGTCAACCTTCTTCCGGTAACCGGACTCACGCTTCCGCTCATCAGTATGGGCGGTACATCCATCTGGTTTACCAGCGTGGCAATTGGCATCATTCTCTCCGTGAGCCGCGATCTGGGTATGGATGCAGCCCGGGAGTATGAACAGACCGATCAGGATTCACCCGATGAAACACCCATTCCGGCAGCAGGATGAGCGCATCTGTAAAACATAGAGAATCTTCTTCTGCCGGATTTTCCCTTGGCAGTAATCCCCACCGGGTTATCATCAGTGGTGGAGGCACGGGAGGGCATGTGTTCCCGGCTATAGCCATTGCCAATGCATTGCGGGAGCGCGAACCGGAAATGGAGATTCTTTTTGTGGGTGCAAAGGGCAGGATGGAGATGGAAAAGGTACCCGCTGCGGGCTATCCGATAGA
>JANNSM010000369.1:0-4475 GCA_031402635.1 Bacteroidota bacterium
GCCGGCAGTAACCAGCCAACCGGTCCTTTGGTCAATATGGCGAGCCCGCTGAAAAAGCCTCCGGCGATCCAATAATGCCAACTTCGCCGTCCTGAAATTCCGGCAAATCCTTCCACCGCCCATCCGTAGCAAATCATTCCCCCTAAGCCCAGAAACATAAACAGGTTGAACCAGGGATCAATGATTCCGCTCTTGCCGTAAAGTTGAGGAAGCAGCGAACCCAGCCAGGCCAGCGACCACAGCCAACCGAGCCAGCGGTCACCGAGGCGGCGGCCAAAACGGTAAAGCAGCAATACGGTGACCATGCCGGCCACGGCATTTGGGAAACGGGCGGCGTACTCGCCAATGCCAAACAGGTGCATACTGCCTGCCTGCATCCAGAAAAACAGCGGCGGTTTCTCCCAAAACAGTTCGAAATTGATGTGGACCCGCAGGTAATCGCCGAGCACGAGCATTTCCCGCGCCACTTCGGCAAAATTGATTTCGTCCCAATCAAAAAGTCGCACGCCACCGAGAAAGGGCAGAAACAGTAATCCGCTTACAAGCAGCAGCAGTGCCTGATCCTGGATGAGTTTTGCGCGATTCACGGTTGTTTCCGGTTCAGGTCCGGGGCGAAAGAATGCCTTTCGGGGGCATCAGTACCCTCCGTTGAGTTTGCGCATCAACCATTCCACGCTGAGCAGCCCCAGCAGCAGAAAAAAGAGCGCGCGCAGATTGATCACGGACCGCGTTTGCACCGATTCATGAATCACAGGTCGAATCGCGTTGTTGGCGCGCAGGCTGTCGGCAAGGGCAACCAACTGTCCTGGGGCAAAGAAAGCCCCTCCGCTCGACGCTGACAAAGAAGCCAACAAGCCGTGGTTGGCGGTGAACTCCATGGCTTCGAGTTGAAGCGGCGCCACGGTGAACTGCCCTTCGCTCGTCAAATTTGCCCCGTTGAGTTGTGTGCGGGCCACGTACCGGTACTGTCCGGCAGGCAGGGAGCCGGCTTGCAACACATAACGGCTGCCTTCGCGGTTGAAGCGGTATTCGTAGCGCTTGCCCTCCGAATCGGTCACCACAAAATCAACTTCCGGGGTATTGACCGGTTGGTAGCTGTCGTTGTACAACTCTGCCTGCACAGAAATTCCTTCTCTTTCGGTGAAAAGATTTTTGGCCAACAGGGTTCTGAAATTGCGGCGATCGCTTTTGACGGCCAGGTACTGAAAGCATTTTCCGGTTAACTCCTCAAAGCGCTGGTGGTTGCCGGTTTCCATATAGTCAAACATGCGCCACCGAAAGATACCCTCCGCCGCCAACACGCCGATCCGGGTTCTCCCACTTTCCCCAAAAGCGAACAGCGGGTATTCGGTGTCTACGCTGCCAATTCGCTGACTTAACAACATGCGGGTCTGTGGTGACGTGCGGTAATCGCCGAAGGGAGACAACAACGGGGGAAATTGTCTAAGCGCAGCGGTCAGCGTTTCGTCCAGTTGAAAAAGCGAAAATTCCGGATCAAATCGGGCCTGCACTTCGTTCATGGAACCGTTGGCAGCACGGATGCGAACCAGGTCCTGGCTGCGGTTGAACAACTCCGGATCACTTTTGGCTCCCAACACAAAAAGCGTGGGAATTCCTTCGGTTTTAAGCAGGCTGGTCAGCGCTGTCAGGGGATAAGTAGCTGATGGCAACTGATGAAGAACAACCAGATCGTAGCCGCTTAAGCTGCCGTCAAATTCGCGGGCCATGATCAGGTCCACTTCGTAATTGCCCTGGGCTTCCATAACCTGTCTTAGGGCGGCGAGGTCGGGATGCGGAGCGTGGGCCAGCAACAGCATGCGCTGACGGGCATCCAGAACATCAATGAAAAGGTCAACGGTGTTGTTGCGCTCGCTGGCCTCACCGGCCAGCGGTCCAAAACCGGCGCGCAGATGCATGATGCCGGCCCGCGATGCGTTCACAATAAATTCCACACTTGCCGCAAAAGGATCGCCGCCGATTTCCACCACCTTGCTGTCCAGCAGGCGGCTGCCACCGGGCTCTATGCTCTCCAGACGAAGCGCAGCCCGTTCGCCCGGAGCATGAATGGCGGAAAGGTCGAGCTTCAGCGTGAAGCGGTCATTGAGATAAACCAGGCGGTTGACGTAATTGCGGTCAATCCTTAAATCGCGGCGCCGCATGGTATCCCCGAGACCCACCGTGTAAATCGGAGCGCCAAGTCTGCGGGAACCATAGGCCGGGTTATTGCCCAGGTTGTAAATCCCGTCGCTGGCCAAAACAATGGCGCCAACATTGCGGTTGGCGAAGCGGTCGTTGAGGGCATCGAGCGCAGCGGAAAGATCGGTTGCCGGCTCATCAAAAGACGGAGCTGCGACATCGGCCTGGCTTTCCATCAACTCCGCTCCAAATCGGAAGCTCCGCACGTCAAAGTCGCCGCCGAGTTCGCGCTGAAGTTGTGCAAGCGCAGCGGCGGCTTCGCGAGAACGGACCGAATCGGGGCCCAAACGCAGGGAAGCGCTGTTGTCAAGCGCAAAGAGCAACAGCGGTTTTTCGGTTTCGTTTTTCCGGTATTTCAAAACGGGGTCCAGCAGCAGGATGGCGATGCCGGAAACCGCAACAATTCGAAGCAGCGCCATCCAGGGCATGGCCTTGCGGAACGAACTGCTGTTGCCGGAGGCCTTGCGCTCCCTAACATACAATGCCACAGCATAGAGCGCCCCGAAGAGCAGCGCAGGCAGTAGCAGGATGGTCGGGTAGGAGAACGTCATGAATCAAAAATGCCGTGGTGCAGGTCAGCAATTCAGCGCACCGCATACGCTGATGACCTGACCGGACAAATAGCTCGAACGGTCTGAAGCCAGAAAAAGTGCGACATCAGCGATTTCTTCCGGTCTGCCAAATCGGCCCAGTGGGATCTGTTTAAAATATGCTTCTGCGGTTTCTTCCGGGAGCGCTGCCGTCATGTCCGTTTCAATGAAGCCCGGAGCAATGGCGTTGCAGCGAATATTGCGGGAGCCCAGTTCTTTTGCGACCGATTTGGTGAAACCGATCATCCCGGCTTTGGACGCCGCATAGTTGGCCTGGCCAGCCTGGCCAATCATCCCAACGATAGACGTCATATTGATGATGGAACCACTTCGCTGTTTAAGCATCGGGCGTGTGACGTGTTTGGTCATATTGAAAACCGACTTAAGGTTGGTTTCCATCACCTGATCCCATTCCGCTTCGCCCATGCGCAGCAGCAAATTGTCGCGGGTAATGCCGGCGTTGTTCACCAGGGCATCAATCCTGCCGAAATCGGCCAGAACGCTTTCAATCAACTTGCCGGCCTCATCATAAGAGGCGGCATTTGACAGGTAGGCTTTGACCTTGATGTCTCCTTTAGAAAGCGAAGTCGCCAGCTCATTGGCTGCTCCGGCTGAACTCTGGTAGCTGAAAGCCACGTTGGCGCCAGCAGCGGCAAAGGCTTTGACCAGGGCAGCGCCAATTCCCCGGGAACCCCCGGTAACCAACGCAATTTTTCCTTGGAGCGATTCCATTTTGGATAATTATCGGACTTGAATACCCATGGCGGCGGCCATCGTTTCCCCAATGACTGCAGGGGTCTGGACGACCAGTATTCCGCATTCCTTCATTACGGCCATTTTGGCTTCTGCAGTGTCTTCAACCCCGCCGATGATGGCACCGGCATGGCCCATCCTGCGACCTTTTGGCGCCGTGCGTCCGGCAATAAACCCGACAACAGGTTTGGTGGCGTGGTCAGCAATCCATTGTGCAGCATCCGTTTCCATCTGGCCACCGATTTCGCCGATGAGGATAATTCCTTCGGTGCCCGGATCGGCCATGAGCAACTGCACCGCCTGCAGCGTGGTGGTACCGATGATCGGATCGCCGCCGATACCGATGCAGGTGGACTGTCCGAGACCGGCTTTGGTGACCTGGTCAACGGCTTCATAAGTCAGGGTGCCAGAGCGCGAAACAATGCCAACCGTACCCGGGCGGTGAATGAATCCGGGCATGATGCCCACTTTGGCCTGGCCCGGTGTAATGACCCCGGGACAGTTGGGGCCAATAAGTCGAACACCCCGGTCGTCCACATACCCTTTGACTTTCACCATGTCCTGGATGGGGATTCCTTCCGTGATCGCCACGATCAGGGCAATACCGGCATCGGCTGCTTCCATGATGGCATCGGCAGCAAAAGGCGGAGGTACGAAAATGATGGAGACATCGGCCCCCGCCAACTCAACAGCTTCGCGGACAGTGTTGAAGATGGGCCGGTCCAGGTGGCTGTGTCCGCCCTTGCCAGGGGTAACGCCCCCGACGACCTGGGTGCCGTATTCGATCATTTGGGTCGCGTGGAAGGTTCCTTCCTTGCCGGTAAAGCCCTGCACGATGACCCGTGATGCGCTGCTGACCAATACACTCATAATGGGAGGGGAGATTGACGCGCTAAGTTAAGCCGATGGGCGTAAAACACCGCGCCGCCTTTCGGG
>JANNSM010000370.1:0-7442 GCA_031402635.1 Bacteroidota bacterium
ATTCACCGTGCAGGTAACGGGCCTCACCGGCGGCTTTGTTTTCACCCAATACCAATACCTGCGGCTTGACCAATTCTTCGCGGAAGGCCGTACTCTGCCCATAAAATCCTTTGATTGTGCGGGTATGGCACTGTGTCAGCATAGTCGGGATAGGGTCCCACTTGGCGGAAAACTCAAACAGGGTGAAGTAGTCCACATCCATGGTCAAGCCGCAGGTCTTGGTATTGGGTGAAAACAAAGCCGCCGGTGAGGCCCGTTACCTGCACGGTGAATACGGCTACGGCACCTGGACCTTTTACGGTGGTCATGACCCGGAAGATTACAAACATTATGTCGGCGATCCGCCCACCGACCTCAATCTGCACCCCAACAGCGCCGGCTATCGCCTGATCCTGAACAATATTTTGTTTCCGGCCGCGAAAAAGAAAAATCAGAAAACCTGATCGTCGGTCAATACCAAAACTTCCAGTCCACCTGGAGCGCTATTCCGCGGTTGGGCATGGGATAATCCGGAGTCTGATACCATCCCGGAGCGAAAAGGCCCTGAGTCAGGTTATAGCCCTTAATCAGTATCCGGGCCCGGTCAATGATGGCTGAGAAATACACATCAACAACCGGATAGGTGTCGGGGACAAGTTCATTCTGTAAATAAAAAGATGCCGTGACGGGATTCCAGGCATCGGCGGTGTACCCGGTTTGGTAGCGCAAATCGGCTCCAATTCGTGCGAAAAGCGCATTTTTAAAAAAGAATCCTTCGTAATAAAAACTGTGGCGGCCCCAATAAACAGGAAGGTTAACCACATCACTATTTGTTGTTTGCAGCGCCGCCATATTGTCGAGGTGCCAGTTGCCGATGCGGAAATTCTGCTGAAGAAGCGCCTGGAGCACGCGGGTTTGACCGGGTTGCTGGGTAGAAATAGCCGATTGGTTTGCGTAGAGCATATTGCGGACCTGATGCCATTTCAACGTAATTTCTGTCCCGGCCCCTCCATGCCGGTACCGCAATTCGGGAACAAGCCGACTTTCTGCACCCAGGTCCTGGTTCCAGAAGTACGGAGCAGAAAAAAAGAAATTCTGTTGTTCGGAAGGCTGAAAACGCTGGGCGCTCAATCCAAGGGTAAGGTATTGCTGTTCTGAGCGGAATCCCGCCCGCGCCAGGGCATCGTATTCGCCAGAGCGGTTTAGCCGGATCTGACTCTCCACGGCCGGAAACCAGCCTTCAAGGGAATCGCCCCCGGGGGTCCAGCGGAACCGGGCATCCGTGAGAAAATCCTGTTTACTGCTCAAGCCGGCCGTAGCCTGGATGCGATCCCAGCGGTGTATGAATGCCAAACGGTAATGAATGCTCCCCGGCAGTGAGTCCGGACCCTCCACACTGGAAAAACCGATTGTGTTCTCCAGCCGATCAAGCGAATAGGAAGCGTAAAGGGAGTCCGCACCAAACAAAAACTCGGGATAATACGCGGTATCGGGCCGGGCATCCGTGAAAGCCCGCCGGTCGGTGGACCATTGCAATCCATGCCAGACCCGCCATTTCGGAAGCAAAAGCTGCCGGGTTCCGGTATCGGTTTCCAGTTGCGGATCAGCCCTTCCCCCAAAAAGACTCTGGTTAATTTGAACTGATTGCCTTCTGTGCTCTGTAAACGCCTCTTCAAGCCAAACAGGAGCTGCATCGCGGGGGGTAACCCCAAAAACCGAATCAATGGCAGCCCCGCCGTTCTCTTCAGCCAGCACTCCGTTGAATTGATAGCCTGCTGTGACTCCGTAACGATGGTCCGGGGTGCGGAACCAGCCCGAAACTCCCACATCGTTGATCCCCGCTTTCTGCCGGCTGCTTTGACCTTCGGACACGGTTCTGGTATAGTCAAACGACAAGTTCAGGTTGGGGGTGATATTTCTGGTGTGCAGAAAATTCAACCTTTGCTGTACGCCGGAAGCGAGCAAATAACGGATCTTGGTAAACGGTTTATTAGCGCGATAGTATCGCAAGCTGTCAGGCAAAGTCTGGTAGGGCCAATAGGGCTCTCCGGCGAGATCAAGTCCAACCGTTCCGGACGCACCAAAAACTAAAGGCTGAGAAGCTGAGCCCATATTCCCCAGGGTCTGACGGTCAATTTTTTCCCGGAACGCCGGATCAACATCCTGGAACCGGGCAATACCGGTATCCGGTTTAAAAAATTGGAAAGGCTCAGCCGGAAAAAAATACTCCAAACGGGCATCCCGGATATCAAATTCCAGGGAATTGTCTGGCAAACTGTCTGCCGCCAACCCCAGAGAATCCGATGACAGCGTGGGTTGCCCGGTGAAGTCGGTGGTTTGCGCTGATACCGTACCGGTCACACCCAGCGACAGCCATAAAAAAGCGGTCTTCCCGTAAGTCGGGCTATTATTGATCAAGCATTCAAGCCACGTCAATCCGGGCCAAATTTCACGAGTTGTTCACTAAATACCGCATTGCCGGTTTCCAGCCGGATGATGTAAAGACCAGCCACAAGATCTTTTCCAAGCTTCCATTCCAGGTTATTATTTCCCGGAGTCAACGCTAATTTTTGCTCCTCTACAATGCTGCCTTTCAGATCAGCGAGATAAATCCTTCCCTGCCCGGAGAAACGGGAATCAATACTGACGATTATGCGGTCCGTGAATGGATTTGGGGATATTCCGGTAATGGTCAGCGCCGGCGGTTCTGAATGCTGCCCCAACGCCAAACCATTTGCACGCAAAACAAACAGACCGTATTGCATATCAGAAACAATGATCAGCCCGCTTGGCAGAGAAGGGAATACGCCCCAGGCACCGCGGTAAGAAATGTGGTCGTCTGCACCATATGTTTTGTAATGTGCTACATAGGCGGGATTGGCGGGATCGCTGAGATCGTGAATGTAGATACCGTCATGGTAATACGAGGTAAACACATAATCTCCGCGAATAACCGGATTGTGAGCAATTGATAACGGATCAACTTCGCTGCCAAAAGTGGCCAGCACACGGATATCCGTTGGGTCGCTCACATCGCAAACTTTCAGTAACGCCCCGTGATTTTCATCAGTGAAAACATACGTCTGCTGATTGTCGGATAGCCAGCCCGAGTGATTGTAACCCTGATCGGGATAGCTATCCAGGCTTCCTGTTACTACCGGATTGTCAATATCATTCCAATCAACGATCAGAAACCGGCTGTTATAGCCATCGTTGAGGTACACGATGTTGTCCCGGATATACCCATCATGGACCTGGGTTCCCTCATTGTAAATTTTTAATAAAACCGGGTTTGCGGGATCTTCAAGCCCCAGGACGGCCACCGAAGAAAACCCGGGAGCAAAACCGACGCTAAAACAATAAAGTCTGGCGTTGGCGGTGTCAATGGCAATGGTGTGCGATAAAGAAATCAGTTCATTGCTGTTGTAAACCACCGACACGGAATCCGGTAAAAAGCGCAGATCCATAATTTGCAACGTGGATATTCCGGAGCCTTGATCACAAACGGCGTACAGGTAACCTCCGTAATCCACAAAATCGCGATGACTTACACCGGCTCCGCTGTATTCACCCTGCAAGGAATCTACCTGAACAATATTTTCAGGATCGCTTAAATCAAAAATGTGTGTACCCCAACTGCTGCCGATCACAGCATACTCCACACCCGCCTGGACAAACCCCCAGCAATCGTTGTAGGTATTTGAATACGAAGAAGAAGGAGCCAAACCCGGGTTGCGCCAATTGTACAGAAGCTCTAAAGAAACGGATTGCGCCAAGGTTGGGGAAAAAGAGCTCGCCAATAACGCCCCGGTCAATAAGGCATACCAAATCTTCCGCCCGTAGTTCAATACCCTGGCATATACCATAATGCACAAAAATAACCGCAATAATTCACATGACTGCCGGCTTACCGGGGCAATCAGAACAACAGAGGAAAATCGGAAACTCGTTAATTTTGGCTTTTAAAGAATTCTTCAGCCTGCGCGTTGCCCGGGTCAAGTGCTTTTACCTTGGTCCAGGCCTGCTCTGAAGTGGCTAAGTCATTCTTCAAATAGTGGAAATAACCCAGGTAGGAATAAGCCTCTATCAGCTCCTTTTTGAATTTGTTTTCATCCGTGGCCAATTCGGTAAATTTCTGATAATGTGGCACGGCCAATCCCTGAACTGATTCGGGGTCCAATAAAGAAACCGACCTTGCCCTCCACAGAAAACCCAAGGCCAGCGTTGGCTGTAATTCACAAACTCTCATAAAGGCTGAGTCTGCATGGATATAATCGTTTATGTAGTAGTAGGATTTGCCCAATTGAAAATAATCCGTTGAGGTACCCCGGTGTACCTTGAGCATTTTCTCCATTTCAATGGCGGCCTCCGTAAATTTCTTCTGTGAGTAATAGGCTGTGGAAAGCTCGCCGATCAGTTCATGATGACTGGGATCTAAAGCAATAGCCTTGCTCAGGTAAATTGTCGCCAGCGAATCATTCTTTGTTTTTGAAAGTAACCGGCCGTAATATTCAAAGTCGCTGGCAATAAATTTTGTGCTGTCCGCCTTTTCAAAAAACTTCCGCATATAGTTAAGACCATCCATGTATTTTGCCTGTTCATAATAAGAATAACCGATTAGCCTGCTTAAAATGAAGTTGGAAGAATCCTGCGTCATGATCTTCTCAATAATCGCAATGGCGCTTGGATAATCTTTATTGAGGAACTGAAAACTGGCGTACCGCGAAAGTTTAGGAATGTCTTCGCCGGTAACATCTATGTACTTCTTGTATAACCTGGAAGCATCACTGTAATTCTTTGCCCGGTAATTGAACTCGCCCAATTCACGGTAGGCCGGGGCAAAGTTGGAATCTACTTCATACGCCTTTCGGAAGTTTTCCAGGGCTTCGTCATACGTGCCCGACTTCATAAAAACCTGTCCGATCTTCAAATAAGCCAGAGCCATCTTTGGGTTGGCTTCTATGGAATACTCATAACTCGTAATTGCTTTTCCAGCATTGTTCATCTGCAGATAAACATCGCCCAACAGCAAATAAGCCTCTGCATTCTTGCTATTGAGTTCAACGGCTTTTTCCAGAGCCTTGGCGGCTTTTTCCAAATTTTGTGAAGAGGAACTGTAGTAGGCCTCTCCAACAAAGGCATAAGCTTTTGAATCCTTTGACCTGCCGGTGGCCGTAAGCTTGTTAAAATACTCGAGTGCCCTGGTCTCGTCTTTCTGATCGAGCATCAGTTTTCCAAGGCCGGCAAAATTGTAATTGACTTTGTCATCCGGGAGTATGCCCCGCTCGTAACAAATACGTGCAGAATCTTTGTTCCCGGTCAGGTAGTAGTAATTACCGAGTTTATATGCCGCCTCAGCATTTCCGGGATTTGCTTTCACAATGGCCAGCAGAATACTCTTTGCCCTCGCAGGCTCTTCGTTATTCAGCGCCCAAAAGGCGTCATCCAGCGTTTGAGAACGCAGCGCGGAGGCAGACAATACCACCGCTAAAATCAACAGTAACCGTACTGGCGTTTTCAAATCCTTCTTTTTTTTATTGACTAAATCCGATGATTCTGATCGGCATTGTAGCAGGAACCAGGCCAGATTTGAGCACAATTCGCTGCCCTTTGTCACTGGCCATAAATGCCGAAACTCCGGAACCCAAACCACTTCTCGCTTCCCGGCTGATGATGTAAACATTGCGTGTCAACGGGTAGGTATTATTGGCCATGTAAGCCTGATAAGGTTGCTTTCCACGGGTATCGGTTGAATCTGAAATGATTCGGATGGTCCTCACCTTTTTCAGGAATTCCTGAGCAGTGGAATCGTCCCCGTCACTGATCCAATTTACACCGATAATGCCAATAGCATTCTGGTTCGATGCCACATAATTGATCACTTCCGGATTATTGTTCACGGCAAAACAATATGGGGGTAATTCGGTGTTAAATGTTTCCCGGACGTATCTGGCTGTACTTGAACTCGTATTATCAAAAACGAAACGGAGGTCCTTCCATTTTTCATTCGGGTTTTCTCCCTTAAAAAGATCTTCCAATTGCCGGAGGGTAATCGTTGAATCGGGGCTTTGCGGATGAACAATCAGGGCCAGGGCATCCACGGCTATTTTGAGGGTTCGCGGGAAAATCTTAATACTCTCAAAATATTTCTTCTCCTCATCATTCAACTCCCGGGTCGCTACGATGATACGGGCAGAATCGGCAAGTAAATCCGCAAATGCCTGTTGCTCCGGAACATACGATGCCGTGACCACGGCATATTTGTATAAACTGTGAAAAACATCCAGTTCAGCAGCCACCAAAGGGTAAAAGCACTCGTCCACGCTAATGCGGATATGCCCGGTTGTTGGTGTGTCCAATTTCTGGCCTTCTTTCCGGGTACAACCGGCGGCCATAAAAACAATGATTATGCCAAAGTACCATTTTGCCTTCATCCTTCAGGGTTTGCCGTGTTCTTATATCGCTTAAAACGAAATAAGCCGTAAATAATCAGCAAACTACCAAAACAAATCTGTAACCAGAGCGGCAAGGCAAATAACCGCTGACCAAATAAAATGAACAATACCCCTGTACTGACATAAACAAGCGCCATGGCTATACCCAGGTACAAACTAAGCTTGTTCATGCGGGTGAAGACAAAAAGCCGGAACTTACTCCAGCTTGAATTTTATCGGAATAACGTACTGAACCCGCACTTCCTTACCGCGCTGTTTACCGGGTTTCCAATCGGGCATTTTAGTGATATGTTTAACCGCCGCGTCATTGAGGATTTTATCGGTTCCCCTTGCCACTTCAACTGCCGCTACTTTTCCGGTCTTTTCAACCACAAAACGGACATAAACTACTCCTTCAATATTGTTCTCCTTGGCAATTGCCGGATAGGTAATGCCGGATAAGAACTTCATAAGTGCTTTTTCTCCGCCCGGGAATTCCGGCATTTGCTCAACAATGGTGAAAATTTCTTCTGGCGCGGGTTCGCCCAGAACATCTTCTCCTTCATCAATCTGGGAAATATCTATGAGACTTAAATCAATGCCGCTTGAATTTCCTTCCTGGGTAACGGCTCCCGATTCAGCCTCTTCCAACTCCTCGATTACCGGTGGCTCATCTTCTTCGGTAACTTCTTCATCCTTAACAATAACCGGAGGCGTAAACTTAATCTGCTTAATATCGGGTTTTTGTGGCTCCGTTGGTGGTGGCGGAGTAGGAAGTGGCGGAGGAGGATTATCCTGATCTACCTGTGTGAATATAATTTCTTTTGTATCATATTTTTTCCTGTTGCCATCATCATTAATAATGTTAGCCAACACAGTTCCACCCAAAGCCAATAGTAAAGTACTTCCGGTAAGTACCAAGGCCTTACTGAGTGTTTTATTGTAGCACTTTCTTAATTGATATGCGCCGTATGCTTTGTTCTTTCCCTCAAAAATAATGTCAAGAACATTTGCAGTTAAAATTTTGTT
>JANNSM010000371.1:0-7605 GCA_031402635.1 Bacteroidota bacterium
TGCCGCCCCTTCGCGCTGCCCGCGACCGCGAAGCCCTCATCGGAGGACTGCTCGACGGAACCATTGACCTGGTTTGTTCCAACCATGTTCCGCGGCATGAAGATGAAAAGCGCCTGGAATTCGAATATGCCTCGCCCGGGATCAATGCTTTGGAAACCACTTTCAGCGCACTGATCATGGCTATGGAAGGGCAGGCGGGAGCGGACCGCATCGCTCACTGGCTGAGTGTTGCACCTCGCACCCTGTTTGATCTCCCGGTGCCAGTCGTCCTGGAAGGCCATGAGGCCGACCTGACCTTTTTCCGCCCGGGCGCTTTCTGGACTCCTGAAGCCTCCGATCTGCGTTCGCGTTCGCGCAACAATCCATTTTTGGGAAGCAGCCTCAAGGGGGTTGTGGAAGGCATTTTCACCCGCGGTGTTTTTACCCCTCACGCCGGCATCATGGCCGTCTGAGTTTTCCCTTTCCAAAACTGCATCAATACCCGTTTGCCAAACGCTATTTCCACCGTACCAGCGCATCAACGGCCATGGCCGTCTGCCGCTCCGCTGGCAATTGGCTCTGCCGCCATCGCGGTGCTTCTCCTCGCTGCCGGACTGGCAGTGGTGGGCGAAACGTCCGCCGTTAACCAGCGGATCTGGGCTTTTATCATCCCGCCACTCGTTGCATTTTTCACCTGCCTTTTGCATCTGCGGCGCGTTTACCGGGTTCACCCGGAAGGATTTTCGCTCCGGCGGATTTTTCGCGGGGTCGCGGGTATTTGCATCATTACCGGTTTTGCGTGTGGAATTTTTCTGGTGGTCTGGTATCGCTGGCTTTACCCCGGGGTGATGGAGGCGCGCCTGGCTGAAGCCGAGCGCCAGATGACCGAAGACGGCTTTTCGCCCGGAGATATTGAAGAATATCTGGGGCGCAGCCGGGTGTTGCTTTACGGCCCGCTGGGCATGTTTCTCGGGGGAATTATCTGGACAATTGCCGGCCTGCTGCCATCTTCGCTGCTGGTGATTTTCAGCAGGCGCTGAGCAGGCTGTCGTTCCGGGATATGGCCATTCGACCCATTACCAAAACCAAAGGCGTTGCGGAAAACCGTTTATTTGTGAGCCTTTTGTTAGCCGGGCCGGTTTGTCCGTCCCGGATGGATGCAAGCAACCCGCTATGGACCTGAGCCTGGTCATTCCCGCCTACAACGAGCACGAATCACTCCCCGAACTGGTGGCGTGGATTGAGAAAGTTTGCCGGGCCGAAAAGCTGCGTTTCGAAATTCTCATCATTGACGACGGCTCCGATGACGGCACCTGGAACGTCATTCGGGGATTGGCGGAAACGCATCCCGCCGTTCGCGGCATTCGCTTTTTGCGCAATTACGGCAAGTCGGCGGCGCTCAACCAGGGCTTTCAGGAATCAACCGGCAAGGTGGTCATCACCATGGATGCCGATCTGCAGGACAGTCCCGACGAGATCCCGGAATTGGTGCGCATGATCCGCGATGACGGATTTGATCTGGTGTCCGGGTGGAAGAAAAAGCGATTCGACCCCATTTCAAAAACCATTCCGAGCAAGTTCTACAATGCGGTGACCAGTTGGCTCACCGGCATCCAGTTGCACGATTTCAATTGCGGGCTGAAAGCTTACCGCAGCGAAGTGGTCAAGGCCATTGAAGTTTATGGCGAAATGCACCGGCAGATTCCGCTGATTGCCAAGTCGGCGGGTTTTAGGCGCATCGGCGAAAAAGTGGTTCAGCACCGGGCTCGTCAATACGGCGTGACCAAATTTGGACTGGAGCGCTTTGTCAATGGCTTTCTGGACTTGTTTTCCGCACTTTTTGTGCAGCGTTTTGGCAAGCGCCCGATGCACGTTTTTGGTACCCTGGGCACGCTTTCGTTTCTGGCCGGGGCGGTCATGACGGTTTGGGTGATCCTGTCCAAAGTTATTCGTCAGAGCCAGGGGCTAAAATTCCGTGATGCCACCGAAAACCCCCTGTTTTATCTGGCCCTCGTAGCGGTCATCGTCGGGGTTCAGCTCTTTGTAGCCGGCTTTGTGGCCGAGTTGGTTTCCCGCAGCGGCCAGGACCGAAATCGCTATCAGATTGCCGAGCGGGCAGGTTTTGAGGGTGACTTGATTGCGTGATCAATAATTTCTTAACGTGTTGATTGTTAGGGGCCAATCCCGTTTTTATGGGGTCCAGGTTCTCAATTATTTTCAGGCCAATCCTATGTAAAGTGTATTTTTAACACGAACTTCATATTGGCTTAACATTTGGCATTTTTTCTTCATGCTTGTTATCGGTTAAAGACATCGTTAAAAGATTTGATGGAATGAAAACAACATTGGGAATTCTGGCCCTTTGGATGGACCTGCTTTTTATTAGCACAACGGTAGCAACCGGTCAGTGCAACCGGGGATTTTTCGGTGACGGTTCCGGTGGAGCCATTTTCTATGTCACGGATGGTTCTACTTCCGGTGAGGGAACCTATCGCAATGTCGGGGAACCGCTACACGGGTTTGGTCTCGGAGATTTGGCCTGTATCAATAACACCAAATACCTCCTTCGCGGAGGAGAGATCAAGACCTGGAAGAATGGCAGTGGTGACGTAACCGGAGCCAAACTGCATTACCGGGTTTACTACCAGGGAGATTCTCCAGGAAGTTTTAACGAGCTGAATTTGTCTTTTAACGCCGATCTGACCGGAGGGAATCAGCGCTGGAAAACCACCAACCACAATGTTGACCTGCTCAGTGGCAAAACCAAGAGCGGAACCTATGTCATCGAATACTTCTTCCGGATCACCACCAATTGCAGCGATGAATATCTAAGCAATGGCGGAACCAATTACCAAACTTATGTTACGGCCTATTACGAAATCAATACCGCCGCGACGGTAACCCAAAACACCTCCGGCAGTGCCTCCGTATTGGATGGCAACGGCAAGTTTGTTAAGAAAGGGACCGGTACGGTACAGTTCAACAATGCCAACAGCTCCTATTCCGGAACAGTTTTTTTGGATCAGGGAACTTTTAGTATTCAAGCCGGGGCCGGGTTGGGCAATGGCAGCATGCGGCTAGGTCCGGGTTCAGGGAGTTCAAGCGCTATTTTGGAATTGGCGGACTCCGATGGAGGCATGACCTTAAGCAATGTCATTCAGGTTCGCGTTGGTGGAGCCGGAAGTACGCTATCCGGCACCAACACATCAGGGACAAATACGTTTAGTGGTAATATCCAGTTTGAAGGTAGCACCAACCTTTCGATTTCTTCCGGTGGTACATTGAACTTTTCCGGCAAATTGGATGGCACGGTAACGACTAATAAAACGGGTGCTGGAACTGTCGTTTTTTCCGGCACCGAGGCCAATCCCTATCTCGGTGACCTCACGGTTTCCGCCGGCACATTGACGCTGAATAAAAACGCCAACTTAAAAGCAACGGATGATCTGATCCTGAATAGCGGGACTACGCTGAACACCGGCGCTGCCAATCAGTGGGGCACCGGTACTCCGCCGCTACTGACGGCCAATGGCTCTTTCAATTTGAACAATAACAACCAAAGGGTTGCGCTGACCGGAACAACGGGATCTATCTCACTGGGTACCGGGACGATGACCATTTTCAATACGGGTACTGACACATATTCCGGAGCAATAACCGCCACGGCAGGAAATGTAGTGAAAGACGGTTCGGGAACGCAAACCCTTTCGGGTACATTAAGCTACACAGGCTCCACCACCGCAACAGCCGGGACCTTGTTGATCGGCAACAATTTGGCAAGTACAGCACTTACAGTCAACGGAGGTCGGTTGGAAACTACTTCGGATAACCGGATTGCCGATGCTGCTGTCATCACCGTCACTTCGGGAACACTTGACCTGCAAACCGATGCCATCGGCACGCTGAATGTCAGTAGCACCGGAACCGTAGAATTGAATGCTGCCAAAACCCTGACGGTCTCTGCGCTGAACGCCACTGCCGACGGACGTTTTTCTGCTCCTTCCAATTCCACCCTGACGCTGGCTTCCGGAACTCATTCCATCCAAACCGAAACGCTGCAAAACCTGACCTTGCTTCCCGGGGCTACCCTGACGGTAATCCAGGGTAAAACGCTCACCATCAACGGGACCCTGAATCTTCAAGGAGGAACCATTGTGTTGCAGGCGGGAGCTATTCCTGCAGCCCTTGTTTATGGCACCAATTCTGAATTGTACTACAATACCGCCACTTCCGTAAGTCCTTCTCTGGAATGGTCTTCCACCATTTCGCCCAATACGGTTCGTGTGGGCAATGGCACCACGTTGACCCTGGCGAGCAGCTCTTTGAGCACGCGCAATTTCACGGTGGAAACGGGCGGTACGTTGGCGTTGGGCAGTTATTCTCTTGAAATCAGGTCAGGTGGAACACTCGCCAACAACGGCACGTTTAACGCCAACACTGGCATCATCGTTTTCAAAGGCAGTAACAGCGTAACCGGCAGTTCCACCACCGGGTTCTATAACGCGGATGTAGATGATGGCGGTGTCAATTTTGGATCAACAAGCCAGCTTTCGAACAATCTGCGAATCCTTTCCGGCGGTTTCGTGAACACGAACAGACCAACCTACGGGACAAACGCCCGGCTCATTTATGAAACCGGGGCAACCTATGACGTTGACGCCGACAACCGCGAGTGGCAGTTGGGGGCAACGACCAACAATCCGCCAAACGTGGAGGTCCGGACAAGCAGCCTTTTGTTGGACGCCACTGCTGGAAATGGACTGCGCTGTGGGAACCTCATCCTGAATGCAACCGGTTCCCTGACCCTGAATCCGCCAACCACTTCGGTTGCATCCTTCAACCTGTTGCTGTTGTCCGGTGATCTAACGATGTCCGGAACGAGTTCCGTCACCGTCAACAACGGCAATGGCGATGATCTGAAACCAACGGCAAACGGGGCTTATGATTTTAAGATCAGTGGCAGCATCGTCATCGGTTCCGGAAGTTCGATAACGCTGAACAACAACATCGGTGATGATCTTTATGTGAAGGAAGACTTCACCATCAACGGTACCTTCGACCCCAATAACCGGGCGGTTTATTTCAATGGAACGGCGCTGCAAACGCTCGAAGACAACGGCTCTACGGTTTTCAATTTCGTCCGGGTCCAGAATACCGGTGGTACGGATCCCGCGCTTTTAGTCACCACCGACTGGACCGTGGAGAATCAACTGGATATGGCAAACGGTATTGTCACCACCGAAACCGGTAACACACTTTACCTGAACAGTAATGCACTGCTGAGCCTGGCCAATATCAACACCACCTACCTGAACGGCCGGACTCAACAAACCAAGACCTTGAGCGGTAGCAGCCCGGTAGAAATCGCCTATGGCCTGGCCATCAATCCCAACGGCAACAATCTGGGTTCTACCACGGTGATTACCACCAGCGGTACGGACGGGATCGTATTCGATCCTGTTTTTGGCACCAGCCAGGGTATTGCGGCAAAATGGGAGATCAATCCGACAACGCAGCCAACCTCAACGGTCAACGCCGCCTTTGTCTGGTCATCGGCTCACCAAAACAGCAAGGCAACGGACAACCTGTATTGCTGGCGTTTACCGGACGGAGCCATGTCCTGGCGCAAACTCAATGTGGTGGCCTATGATTTATCAATTTCATTCCCCGATCAGCCGGTTGACAGCTTCTCCGAATTCACGTTTTCTGACGGGGGAAATCCCTTGCCGGTAGAGCTGGTATCGTTTGAAGGCGCTGCTTCCAATGGAAACATTGCCCTTTGGTGGACCACGGAAACCGAATTGGAGAACGACTACTTTGACATTGAGAAAAGCCGGGACGGCTATCAATTCTCGCCCATAGGAAGGGTAGAAGCGGCGGGCTCCACTTCCCGGACGCAAGAGTATCAATTCGTGGATACTAAGCCTTACCCCGGACTAAATTATTACCGCCTGCGGCAAACAGACCTGGACGGCACGTTTGAATTCAGCGAAGTCATTGCGGTTCGGTTTGCTCAAACCGGTCCTGATGCCGTCTTCCCCGTCCCGGCCTTCGATCAGGTTTATCTGACCTGGACACTCGCTGCAGACATACCCGTTTGGCTGGTGCTCCATGACCTGACCGGTCGTGAATGGATCCGTCAGGCGGAAAATGCCATCAGCGGTTCCAACCGGTTCTCTTTAAGTCTTGCGGGTTTGTCCGCCGGAAGTTATTTACTGGAATTGCGCGGGGCAGGGGGTGAGCGGATTGGAGGGACCACGCTGCTCAAACAATAGCGAATCTATCTCCGGTATCACTTTCGGCTCCCCGCGGGCAGGGAGCCGTTTTTTTTGCCCATTGCTTTGGCACGGTGTTTGGCTACGGCATCATGGTATCCAAAACGCCAAGTCATGAAAACTTTTCGACCCATCGGTTTTCTCGCACTTGCCCTGTTGGGCATGTTCTCAAGTTCCTGCATTTACGTTGAAGACAACGGACCTGAAGTTATTCTTCAGGCCGGCGATCTGGAGGTCCGGGTCAATACCCCTTCCGGTTTCGTGGTGCAGGGCGCTGAAATCACGCTTTACCAGACCTACAATGATGCCCTGAATTACCGCTTTCCCATTGCCAAAGGCTGGACGGACGGCTACGGCGTGGTGGTCTTCCATGAATTGCCCGCCGGCTTTCCCTATTACGTCCGCGCCCAAGGCTCCCAGGCGTTCAGCCTCGGCTCCGTGTTTATAGAGTATGCCGGACTTTGGGTGATTCAGATGGAGCTCATTTAGGTTCAATAAACCCCAGCTTTTTCGCCCTCCCTGGCGATTGGTTTTCCCTCCGCCGCCCGGCGCACCGGTGCGCCGGTTTTTTATTTCAACGCCAGTGAATTTTAGTGTCGAACCACCTTGCTGCTCAAACGTTTATTAATCTGTTAGACCTTACATTTGCGGCAATCCAAAGCCCGCTGTCCTCATGAATTGGTTGACCGCTTTTCTTACCTCTTCCATCGGCCGAAAGTCAGTCGTAGCGCTGACCGGCCTGTTTCTCAGCACGTTTCTGGTGGTGCACATGGTGGGTAATTTACAATTGATCTGGGGGTCCAGAGATGCCTTCAACGAATACACCTATGTGATGACCCACAACAAGGTCATCAAGATCGTCTCTTACCTCACGTATGCCAGCATCGTTGTACACGCCGCGATGGCTATTGCGGTCAACCGCAGCAATGCCGGTGCAAGACCTCAGCGGTATGCGGTTTCCGGTTCGGGCACCAACAGCTCCTGGGCAAGCCGGAACATGGTTTTTCTTGGCGTGGTCTTGTTGGTGTACATCATTGTTCACCTGGGCAATTTCTGGTACGTTTTGAAGTTTGGCGAAGTGGATGCATATGTTACGGAGTCCGGCAAACATGTCAAGGATCTTTACTCCATGGTGATTGTCGCATTTCAACAGGAATGGCTGGTGGCCTTTTACGTTGCCGGAATGGCCGCTCTTTCTTACCACATGGTACACGGTTTTCAGAGCGGTTTTCAAACCGTCGGATCAAGCCACCCCTAATACACCCCACTGATCATAATGGTGGGCCTGGTAGTTTTCGCGATCCTCATTCCTATTGGTTTTGCCGCCGTTCCCGTGGCGGTTTATTGGTTG
>JANNSM010000372.1:0-11261 GCA_031402635.1 Bacteroidota bacterium
ATGCAGGCCGAGAACGGTCACCACCGGATTGCGGAAACGTTCCCACGGCACCTGCTTTCGGCGCAAGACCAGCCAGAACAGAAAAGCCCCTGCCAGTATCAGCATCAGCGGCTCGGTTGGCAGGTCAGTACTCAGCGAATCGGCAACGGCAATTTCGACCGAAAGCGGCGTAGCCGCCCACAGCAGGTAAGCAAACGGGCGAAAATCGTAGAGCCAGAGCGCCAGGCCGGCCAGCCCCAACGGAATGGCCATCAGCACGGGCTGGTTGAATGACAGGGCCGCTACCGTGCTGCCAACAATCAGCAGACCGCTTGCATTGAGCACCCGGTTTTGTGACCGGCCCTGCAGTTGGCCGGCAATCCAAACCGCTGCGGGATCACTGTGCATGGGCTTAGCCACGCAGCACCGGCTTGAGCTGGCGGAATTTTTCCAGCAGGACTACCAGCAGAAGAGAAGACAAAAACGCACCGGCCGTATAGCCGAGGCAGACCAGCGATCGTTTGGGCTTGTCTTTGCGGATGGCCGGAAACGCCGGCTCCGTGATGTTGATGGTCGAAACGCCGAGATTCACCGAAGTAGAATATTGTTCGTGCAAACGCCGGGTATCGTTGAGGTCTTCAATAGCGTATTCCAGCTCGGAAGCGAGCAACAGCCTGCGGGGGGAGGGGGCCATATTTTCCAATCCCAGCGAAAGGGAATCCACGAGCTGCTGCTTTTCCACGATGCGGCTGGCGAGTTTATCAATGATGCTAAGCCTTTCCTTATTGAGCATCTCCCGGTTTTTGTCGTCAACTGTTAGCGCAATGTGATTGGCCATGTCAGCGGCGAGCTGCTTGTCGGTGTCCCAGACGGAAATTTCCACCGCGCCCAACACCGTTTTGCGGGTGTTGTAGTTCTTCAGGAATTTGACTTTGGTCTTGTAACGACCGTCACGCGAGGCGGTGTCATAGCCGTAATGGTCAAAGAGTTTGTAGCGGTTGATGATGTAATCCACTGTTCCTGAAGTCTGGGCCAGCGTCAGGATGCGGTCTATGTCTGAATTTCCGCCGAAATAATCAATCTGGACATCGCTGACCGTTTCGCCAAACATGACGGAGCGGTCTGTCATGGTTGGGTTGGACGGGTAAAACGTCACGGAAGATTTGTAGAAATTGGGCATCAGCCACAGCGAAATGACAACACTGGCTGCGGCGGCAATGCCGGTCACGCCCAGGATAAAACGCCGCTTGCGGTAAGCGATTTGCAGCAATTCCAACAAATCATTGCCGGGCTGGGCCAGGCCGGAGTCCGGTGGAGTATCGGTCATTGTTAAAAATTAGCCCCGAAGTTAGGGAACCCTCCAGGAATAAGGGTGGCGGCTGGCTGCGGCCCCCGCTCAATCCCGCTGCGGCTGCGCGAACAAGCCCGCCCGCACAAGCCCCGGTGCGAACCAAACCCGCTCAAGCCCGCTGCGGCTGCCTTCATTCGTCCCGCTGCTTCCAGCCGCGCACAAGTTCCCGGACATCCAGCAACCCAAACCCCAGCCCGCACAAGCCCCCGGCCAGGGCGAGTGCCACAGCGCCCGCAAGCCAGGGCAACGGAGCTGCCCGGAGCGCCAGACCGGCCACCACGAGCAGAGCCGTGAACCCCAACACGCGGACCGCTTCGCGGGACAAGGCATTTCGCCATGAAAAAACACGGGCTGTGTACCCAATGTGGGCGGCTGCGACAAGCCCCTGGGTGACCAGCGTGGCCAGTGCCGCCCCTCTGGCCTGATCAAGCGGAATGAGGATCAGGTTGAGCCCGACGTTCAGCACCACGCCAGCCAGTGCGATGACGTTCAGGCCTCGCAGACGGCTCTCGGCGGTGAGCAAAGAGCCGTAAACATAGACCAGCGCGTTGAACACAAATCCGCCGATCAGCAGCGCAAACGTAGCTCCCCAGTACGCATCGGCATCGGTGTAGAGGGCATTCATGATGGGTTGTGCATAAAAAACTCCTACGGCCGTAGCCGTTGCCGAAATCGCATACAACAAGCGGGCACTGGTTCGCACAATGGGCCAGACATCCTGACCGGTTTTTCGCATCCTCGCCAGCAGCGGAAGCAGGATGCCTGCCAGCAAAAACGCAAACATGGTCCCGGCATCGAGCAACCGGTAGGCCGCGGCATAAATTCCGGCCTGGAAATCCCCGTCTTCGCCCAGCATGCGCTCCAGCATGACCCCGTCAATCCGGTTGTAAAGCGTCATCAGCACGCCGAGCAGCGCGAAAGGGTATGCCCGTTGAAGCACCACCCGAAACATTCTTCCATTGAAAACGGGCACCAGCGGTCCGCTGAGTTTGCGAAGCACACCCAGGCTGAGCAGGGCAGTCACGGCCAGCGCCGCAGCCGTGCCATAGACGAAGTCTTCAACCTGGAAAGGCCGGCCCAAAAGCGGGGTGTACAACAGGGCGCCCACGCCGACAATGGTCAGCAATCGGTCCATGACGGACAGCACGGCATCCGTTCGGAAAGCCTGCAGACCCGACACATTCGACCTAAAATACATGTGGAAAGAAATCAGCACGCGTCCCAAAGCAATCCAGCCCAAAAGACGGAGTTGGGCTGAATCAAATCCAAGGGCCTGAGCAACGGCAAAGACCGCAAGGACATAGGCTACGGCCAGGGCCAGCTTGACCCAGACAATATTGGGCAGCCATCGCGAAACCCGCTTGGGGTCCCGGGCCACGAGGCGCTGGTTGAAATTGTTGATGCCAAAATCCAGCAACACATTGAACAGAAACGCAAAGTTGAACAGCGCGAAATAGTTGCCGTACGCTTCCGGTCCAACGCGGTTTTGCACGGCCAGGTCAATCCCGAAAATGAAAACCGGCTTGATCAGCAGGTTGATCAGCAGAAGAAAGCCAACATTTTGAAGAAAGGGACGGGGCATGAAGAGGCTAGCCAGCCGGCACAGCGGACCATCAGCGGAGCGCGGTTCGGGGAAGGGAGGATTCCGGCCGGGGCTTAAAAATAGCGAATCGGGGTTGGCGAAGAAGCCCTTTTTGACAATCTCATTCTGCCAATCTCATACGGCCAGTCACATTCTGCCAATCACATTCTGCTAATAGCCTCCCGGTTTTGATGCCTGTGCGGCAGATTGTGCCGCCCGCGGTGCACTTGCCGGGTTTTTCTAGCTTTGAACCTCGTGCGTATTGCGGTCAACATGAGGTTTGTGATTCCGGGCAAACTGGAAGGGATTGGCTGGTACAGCTTTGAAACCGCTACCCGTATGGCCCGAAACCATCCGGAACACCAATTCCTGTTTCTTTTTGACCGGCCATTCGACCCGAACCTGATCACCGGCAAAAACATTACCGGGCATGTGGTTTCGCCGCCGGCGCGGCACCCTTTTCTCTGGTTCTGGTGGTTTGAAGTGGCGTTGCCACACGAACTGAAAAAGTTGCGGGCCGATGTGTTTTTTTCGCCGGACGGATATTGTTCCCTTCGCTGCCCGCTGCCCACGCTCATGGTGGTGCACGATCTGGCCTTTGAACATTTCTCCGATCACGTTCCGCCACTGGTGCTTTGGTATTACCGCTACTTCAGCCCGCGGTATGCCCGCAGAGCCACCCGGCTGGCCACGGTGTCGGAGGCCACATGCCATGATCTGGTGCAGCGCTACGGCATTGATCCCGCGAAAATTTCGGTGGTCTACAACGGGGCGAACACGCTGTTTACCCCATTGACACCTGCAGCAGTCCGGGATGCCCGAGCGGAGTATGCCGCCGGACTTCCTTATTTTATTTACGTCGGCTCTGTTCATCCGCGTAAAAACCTGGCGCGGCTGCTAATCGCTTTTGATCACTTCGCCGACCACCACCCGGATCATGCCCTGGTGGTGGCGGGACGAATGGCCTGGCAAACCGGTTCCGTCCATTCGGTGCTGCGCGCAATGCGGCACCGAAACCGGGTCCACCTGGCGGGTCATCTTGAGCCTGCTTCCCTGAAAACTGCGCTCGGGGGTGCAACAGGGCTGCTCTACCCGAGCTTGTTTGAAGGGTTTGGGATTCCTATTCTGGAAGCATTTTATGCCGAAGTGCCGGTGTTGACCAGCAACTGTTCGTCTATGCCGGAGGTGGCCGGGCAGGCTGCACTGCTGATCAATCCGGAAGATGAGAAAGACATCGCGCGGGGCATGGGCCTTCTGGCTACGGACCCGGCGTTACGGGAGCGGCTAATTGCAGCGGGCCGGGAGCAACGCCGGCAATTCAGTTGGGATAACACCGCCCGCCTGACCTGGGAGGCACTGGAGCAGATTTTACCCCCGCATTGAATTCCCGGCAGAATTACCCTCCTGATGCCTTCAGAACGCAATCATGAAGAGAGCTCCGCATTGCGCAGAAACAACCGGGTTGCTTCGATGTCCGGTTGCAACCATCGGTCGCCTTCCAGCACCGGCACAATGTTGCGATAGGCTTTCAGCAACGTTTCCAGTTTCGGGGAGCTCTGTAGCGCGGGGCGCTGCAGATCCAGGGCTTGGGCGGCCGTCATGAAGGCAATCGCCATCACGTTTTCGGTATTGTCCAACACGCGCAGCAACCTCGTGGCGCCATTGGCACCCATACTGACGTGGTCTTCCTGTTCATTGCTCGAAGGAATGCTGTCCACCGAGCAGGGCGTGCAGAGCTGCTTATTCTGGCTCACCAGTGCGGCAGCGGTGTACTGCGGGATCATCATGCCGGAGTGCAAACCGGAGCCCTTGGTGAGAAACGGGGGAAGGCCCCTTTCGCCGGCAAGCAGGCGGTAAGTTCGCCGTTCAGCGATGCTCGCCAGTTCGGCGATGGCGATCGCCAAATAATCCAGCGCGAGGGCCAGGGGTTGGCCGTGAAAATTTCCTCCGGAAATTACCCGGTCGCGCTCCGGAAAAAGGAGCGGATTATCGGTTACCGAATTCAGTTCGCGGGTAAACACTTCGCGGGTATGGGCCATGGCATCCAGCGAGGCGCCGTGCACCTGCGGCGTGCAGCGAAACGAATAATTGTCCTGAACCTGGTTGCGCGGAAATGCCGCTGCCGGACTTCCTTCAAGCCAGGACAATATGCGCGAAGCGCTTTTTGCATGGCCGGGGTGAGCGCGCAGCGTCTGAAGATCCGGATCCAGGGCGTCAAGTCGGGCACTCCGCGCTTCTATTCCCAGGGCGGCAACCAAATCGGCAAGTGCGGCCATTCGCTCCGCATATAATTGGCCGTAAAGACTGTACGCCGCCATAAACTGGGTGCCGTTGATCAGGGCCAGTCCTTCTTTTGCACCCAGGTGAAGAGGCTCCCAGCGGAGCTGACGCAGGGCTTCTGCAGCGGGCATTCGCTCCCCGTTCATCGTCACTTCGCCCTCCCCGATCAGGGGCAGGCTGAGGTGAGCGAGAGGTGCCAGATCACCGGACGCTCCCAGCGAGCCCTGTTCGGGGATCACCGGCAAAACGGAATGATTGACCATGTCCAGCAGGCGCTGCACGGTTTGGACCCGCACGCCGGAATGGCCGTAAGCCAGCGATCGGGCTTTGAGCAATATCATCAACCGGACGATTGGATCCGGAACGGCCCCCCCTGTGCCAACGGCATGGGAGCGCACCAGATTGAGTTGCAGTTCGGCAGTTTCTTCTGCCGAAATGGTCACATGGCACAGGGCACCAAAGCCGGTATTGACACCGTAGATAACTTCTGTGCCGGTGGCGAGCTTTTCTTCAAGGTATTGCCGGCAGTGCAGTATGGCTTGTTTACTGCGGTCGGAGAGCCCAAAACGGGCATCCCGATGCAGCCAGTCTGAAACGGCTTCCAGATCTTGGGGGGTCGGGTCAATCAGGTATTGCATGGGGAAGGGGAGCAAAGGTCTGAAAATACGGTGGAAAGGATCTGATGTTCGTTAACCCATTAGTAGAAGGATTGCTGGCCTGGCATGCAGAGCTGGTTTTTAGCGGCGATTTTTGATTGGGATGCAAGTGCTTATTAGACAATGCAATAAGTAGGTTTGATTAGATTATTTATCAATTAATTTTAACCCAAACTCCACGCGCCGTACTTTGCACGCTTGTATTGCTTTTAAACGGACATCACGATATCACGGATACGAACATGAGGACAATTCTTTCCTGTCTGTTTCTTGCAGTTCTCTTTTCCGGATCGGTTGCTACGGCTCAATCTCCTGCGCCAAAGCCCAATATTATCTACATTACCGTAGATGACCTGAATGATTTTACCGGTTTTCTGAATGGGCAACCCCAGACATTTACGCCAAACCTGGACCGAATTGCCCATAGCGGGACCATTTTTGAAAATGCCTTTACCGCAGTTCCGGTTTGCGCCCCTTCGCGCAATTGCTTTTTAACCGGGAAAACCGCAGAATACACCGGGATTTACAGCAACGAAGAATACCTGGAATTAATTGAACCTACTGGGCGATTCCGGTCACTTTACAACCTCGGTGGAACACCGCTTCCCGTAAAAACCCTTCCGGAATGGCTCAAAGATGTCGGGGATTATTACACAATCGGGATGGGCAAGGTTTTCCACGGATGGGCTCGCGATGGCTATGACCGGGATTATGATGCCGCCAACCCCGATCCCTGCAGCCGCGGCCTTTCGTGGAATGAATTTCGGGATTTCAACCCCAAAGACGATCCCAGGCCGACCGGAGGCCTGGCCGGGGATTATGGGGATGGCGTGGTCGGTGTTTCGGCAGGGCAACTTAATGATGCCGATGAAGTCCTGATGATGGACTATAAGCAGACCAGCTCAGCCATCGAGTTTTTGCAGGATTACGGAACCAACCCCGGAGATTTTTGCGACCGCCCATTTTTTCTATCTGTTGGTCTTTACCGTCCCCATGAGCCCTTTACGGCACCGGAGCGCTACTTTCTGCCCGAGTACCAACCTGATCTTTTTCAGCGCCCATACGACCTTCCTTATAACAACCCTTCATCAGCTTATCCTCCAAACGGATTGGTCATGCCCGTTCAGCCCGAGCCGATCTGGTCAGATTTTGACAACCTCGGATTCATTGGGCAGTACGTTGCTTTAGGCTTGAGCACGCATGACAACTTCCAGAATTTTGCCAATCTACTGGACAGCGTCCCCCGTTTTAGTGATACGCTGACTATTGGCGAGCGCAAACAGATTGTTGCTGAGTCCAGAAGGGCTACCACGGTGATGGCCTACCTGGCTTCCATCAGTTATATGGATGCACAGGTCGGCCGCTTGCTGGAAGCCCTTGAAGCCAATCCCGCCTTGGCTGCCAACACCATTATTGTCATGCACGGGGATCATGGACTTTCGCTGGGCGAAAAAAAGCACTGGTTTAAAACCGGGCTCTGGGAAACCGACCTCAGGGTTCCATTATTTATCCGGGACCCCCGGATTATCGGTGGCCGGGTCCAACGTTCAGCGACTTCCCTGATTGATATTTTTCCCACATTGTGTGACCTGGCCGGAATTCCTGTGCCCCTTACCGATGCCGGAGCTCCATACCTGGATGGACGCACCCTGAAACCAGGTCTGGATGGCACACCAATGGAGGGTTTGCGCCCTGCGGTATCGGTTATTCAACTTCCTGAGCGATTTTCAATCAGTTGTTATCCTTTTTACTCCGTTCGCACGGAACGCTATCATTTGATCCGCTACCGCACACCACTGGGTTCATCAACCTGTGCCAGTGGTATTTACCAGGATGAGTTCGAATTGTATGAAATCGGCGAAAACCGGGAAGTGGATCCCAACGAATGGCGCAACCTGGCCAACCTTCCGGAATATCGCCGGATTCGCGACTGGTTGAACAGTTTTATCCCGGGAGAACTGCTGGCCGGAACCATCCAGCCCGTGGTGAGTATCGCGGAACCTGACCTTGGTTGTGCGCCGTTAACTTCATCGTCTGTTTTGACGTTAAAATCCTCGTTGAATGTGGCGGGAACCGGGAAAACGCAAGCCGATTTTTCCATTCGCTGGCGAATCAACGATCTTGCTGCTATTCTGATCGGAGACTCGGTTACGCTCAATCTGGAACTTCTTCCGGCTTCCTATTTCAGCAATCCAACGGAAGTGGTTGTTCAGGCTTTGGTTTTCAATATGCAGGGCAAGGTTGTTTCCATAGATAACTTTCTGTTGCCATTGGGTGCCGGGACCCCGGATCCGGCTTTTACGGCACAAATAGGTGGCACAAATCAGGTTCGGGTCTTACCGGCAATTGATTTTCCCCAGTCCGGATCGGACTTTTCGCGCTGGGATTTTGGCGATGGTATCGTACTTGACGAAAGAATTCCCGCGCCCCATTCCTACCTAAGCCCGGGTACCTATACCGTTACCCATACCCGGTTTTATGGCCAGGATTTATCCTGTTCTGTTTCCGCAACGCAAACCGTGACCCTCCATGCTTCGGCATTTAATCAGGATTGTGCCACGCCCTATCCGCCGATGCTTCAGGACCAGGGACCAACAGCAGCCGAACTTCAGCTCACGTCGGTTTTCAATGCTGACTACTATCAGTGGCGTTGGCATCAGCCTGATCATGCCGATCCGGTATGGACCTATGAAGCCCCGGCTTTCAGCCAGGATTTATTGCTGACCGGATTGCCGGAGAACACCCGTTTTGAAGTTCAGGCAAAAGTCTATTGTATTGACGGTAAAGAAAGCGAATGGACGACAGCTCTTACGTTCGCGACCTCTCCCTGCCGACCACCTTTTTCGCCCGCTGCTGCCGTTACGCCCACAACGGCCACTGTATCCTGGCAACCTGTTGACGAATCTATCGGTGGTACCACGTTGTATGTATTCTCGCCCGGACAACCGTTGCGCCAGGTTTACGCCGGACCAACATTGAATCAGAAATTGCTGACCCCGCTCACGTCAAACAAGAATTACCGGACCTATCTGGTGAGTCTTTGCCGTGACCTCGGCGGTTCGCCAACCTACATGGGCCAGGCTTATACCCTGGTTGATTTCCGGACCACAGCAGCTCCATTGAGGGAGGCAGCTCCTTTGCAGTCCGCAGACGGGACATCCGGATCCGATCTGCTCCTCTGGCCCAACCCAACTTCGGGTCAGTTTCAGGTTTTGGCGGAAGGGTCGCAGCAACTGGCTACCCTCCGCGTGATAGCAGACGACGGAAAATTGATCCGGCAAAGCACGGTTCAACCCGGAAATTTATTTGCCGCGGACCTCCATTCGTTAGCACCAGGACTTTATCATGTAGAATGGGTCGAAGCGGGAATCACCCGCTCTATCGTGCTGACCGACAAGTGACACTGGCTTTTTGAACCTGATGCCGTTTTTTCAGGAGCTCAGTCTGGTAACCAGTTGTTCCAGCGTCAGGCTTTCCTGATTGCCTGTTGAAAGTTCCTTGAGGGTAATATTTCCCGAAGCCAGTTCTTCCGACCCGAGAACAGCTGCAAACGGGATTCCCTTTTTGTCGGCATACTTCATCTTCTTCCCCATCTTGACCTCCACATCGGGGAAGAGTTCGGCTTTGATGCCCGCTGCGCGAACCTGTTGCAGGCATTCCAGAGCGCGCGGGATACACTCCGCTTCAAATGGGAAAAAGACCACGCGGGTTCCGACCCGGCTAAAATCCACAGGCCAGCCCTGCTCTTCGAGGATGTCAAAAATTCGTTCGATACCAAACGAAATGCCGACCCCGGAAACATCCGGCAGCCCAAAAATTCCGGTCAGGTCATCGTAGCGCCCCCCTCCGGAAATACTGCCAATCGCGTGGTCGGGAGCCACCACTTCAAAGATGGTTCCCGTGTAGTAACTCAGTCCCCGGGCCAGCGACAAGTCATACGTGATCTCAAGTTTTCCCACCCCAACCTGGCTGGCATAAGAAAGGATTTCCCACATTTCCTCAATGCCCTTGGGATCAATCCAGGTTCCGGCAAAACGGTCGGCCAGTTCGTTGAGCCGCATCATGTTGGACCCTTCAATGGCCAGCACCTGTTCCAGTTGCGAAACCTGATCGGCATCCAGGCCCACGCGCAGCAATTCTTCGCGCACGCCTTCCAGTCCGATTTTATCCAGCTTATCAATTGCCATACAAATCGGGACAAAAAATTCGTGAGCCTTAATCAGCGAGGCCACGCCATTTAAAATCTTCCGGTTGTTAATTCTCAGCCGGGCTTTGATGCCCAGTTTGCGGAAAACTTCCTCATAAATCTGAATGAATTCCAACTCGCTGAGCATGGAATTGCTGCCCACCACATCGGCATCACATTGCCAGAACTCCTGGTAGCGGCCTTTCTGGGGCCGGTCAGCCCGCCAAACCGGCTGAACCTGGTAACGCCGGAAAGGCATGGTCAGGTTGTGCTGGTTCATCACCACATAGCGGGCGAATGGAACCGTGAGGTCGTAACGCAAACCTTTTTCGGCAATTTCCGGAAGCACGGCGCGGGCATCTTTTCGCGACAGGGCGGCAGCATCTGCCGAGCGCAGAAAATCGCCGGATTTGAGAATGCGAAAAAGGAGCTGATCGCCTTCAACACCGTACTTCCCCGTCAGCGTGCTGAGCAACTCCATGGCAGGAGTTTCGAGCGGCTCAAAGCCGAACCGCTCATACACACCAACAATGGTGTCGCGGATAAAATTGCGCTTGACGACCTGTTCGGCGTTGAAATCGCGGGTTCCCTTGGGCAGGGCAGGGCGTTGGTTCATCGGAATGCGCGACGTTTAGTCTGGTCGCCCCGCAAAAATAGGCGTGACCGGCGGATTAGCCCCATTGTTCCAGGATCCGGTCGCAGGCTTCATCCAGCATCTGATAAACCTGGTCAAATCCGTCATTGTCCCAGTAGGGATCGGGCACGCCAAGATTGCTCCCGGGAATCACGAGATTTCGAATCATCAGAATTTTGGCTTGTTCCTCTTCCGTGATCGCCATGCGCTGAAGGTCGCGGAAGTTCGAAGCGTCCATCGCCAGCAGCCAGTCAAATTCCTCAAAATCCGAGGAGCGAACCTGCCGAGCTTTCTGCCCGCTGATATCCAAGCCATAGTGCGAGGCGATTTGGATGGAACGGGGATCCGGCGGCGATCCCATATGCCAGGACCCGGTCCCGGCCGAATCCACCCGCCAGTTCAACCCGCAATCGGCGACTTTTCGCTCCAGGATGCCCTGTGCCAGCGGAGAACGGCAGATATTTCCCAGACAGACCATCTGGATGTTCATACGCGCGAAGATAAGGGGGGGCAGGTACTAAATGATTAATACAAACTTCTCTTTTATTTAGTATCAAATATTAGGTTATTTACGGGGAGGGGGTATTCTTGCT
>JANNSM010000373.1:0-1896 GCA_031402635.1 Bacteroidota bacterium
CCCGGTCTTTCCGGGCTGGAAACGCTAACGGGCATCAAAGCGCGCCGGCCCAACCTGCCGGTAGTCATGATTACCAAAAATGAAGCGGAAGACCTGATGGAAGAGGCGATCGGCTCCCAGATCACCGATTACCTGATTAAACCGGTCAAGCCTCAGCAGATCCTGATGACCATTAAAAAAATTGTGGACAACCAGCGGCTGGTCACCGAAAAAACCAATTCAGCCTATCAACAGGAATTCCAGCGGATTTTCAGTTCTATGCACGGCGATCTCGATGCCTCCGGATGGGCGGATGTTTACCTGAACCTGGTCCGATGGGAACTGGAACTGGACCGGTCGCGGGCTGATCAGATGAAGGAAGTGCTGAGCATGCAGAAGCACGAAGCCAATGTTGCGTTTTCCAAATTTATTGACCGGCATTACGTCGAATGGGTCCAGGAGGGCGATAAAGCCGGTGCTCCGGTGATGTCTTGCAATGTGCTGGAGAAAAAAGTGTTCCCGATTCTGGATGATATTCCAACCTACCTGGTAGTCATTGATAACCTTCGCTATGATCAATTCCGGATTATACAGCCCATGCTGGACAAGCATTTCCGGATGGTTCAGGAAGATTTTTTTTATTCTATCCTCCCCACGGCAACCCAGTACAGCAGAAATGCGCTGTTTGCCGGTCTGATGCCGTCGGAAATCCAGAAACGGTTGCCTAAACTCTGGTTAAACGACGAGGAAGAAGGTGGAAAAAACATGTTCGAAAAGGAATTGCTGCTGGACAACCTGACCCGTCACCGGTTGAACATCCGCCATAGCTACCTGAAAATTGTCAACAACCAGGCGGCGAGAAATCTCCACGATGAAATCCTGCACGGCTTGGACAATGCGCTGAATGTGATCGTTTACAATTTTGTGGACATGCTCAGCCATGCACGCACCGAAATGGAGGTCCTCAAAGAGCTGGCCAGCGATGAAAGCGCATACCGCTCGCTTACGGAGTCCTGGTTTGAACATTCTCCGCTATTTGACGCCCTTAAACGCCTTGAAGGCCGCAAGGTCAGAATTGTGGTGACAACCGACCACGGCACCATTCGGGTACGCCAGCCGTCAAAAGTTGTCGGCGACCGAAACACGACCACCAACCTTCGCTATAAAAGCGGCAAAAACCTCCAATACAATCCCAAAGATGTGCTTGAAATCAGGGAGCCATCTGAAGCCAAACTGCCCCGTCAACACATTTCATCTTCCTACATATTTGCAAAGGAGGACCAGTTTTTTGTGTATCCGAACAATTACAACCATTATGTGAACTATTTTCGTGATACGTTTCAGCACGGAGGTATTTCCCTTGAAGAAATCATCGTGCCTTTCGCCACGTTCACCAACCGATGAAATGACCGATCCCTTTTGGCGGGCAGCGGATCCCGCCGAGTTGGACGTGATCGCCTTGCAAATGTTGAGCTATTGCGCTAAAGACCGGAAATTTGCACTTTACGGCAATCTGGGTGCAGGAAAAACGGCCCTGATTAAAGCGTGCTGCCGAAGTCTTGGTCTCTCGAATAAGGAACTGAGCAGCCCGAGTTTTGCGATTGCTCATGAGTACGGTCCAAAACCGGTGGTTTTCCACCTGGATCTGTACCGGTTAAAAACCGTGGACGAATTGAAGGGAATCGGACTGGAACAATACCTGGACGGACCGGAGTATTGTTTTATCGAGTGGCCGGAAATTGCCGAATCCTGGCTGGACTCTTCCGTGATCCGCATCAATATTGACCTTGATGCTGAAGGCGCCCGTTTGATTCGCCTGCAGAAGCTGGTCCCCCTAAACAATGGTTGAACATGGCAGAAGAAAGTAAAATTCCCGGGTTTGCCGAATTAGCCGCAAAGACGGGATGGCAAACGCTG
>JANNSM010000374.1:0-22133 GCA_031402635.1 Bacteroidota bacterium
AAGCCTGCATTGGGCACCCGGAACACGGATTATTGCCGGTGGTTCTCAATGATTGTCCGGTCGTGTGGTTTAACGGCGAGGATCAGACCATCATTCCCCGTTCAGGCATCGTTTTTGTAGCTGGGGGAAATCCGCCCGAAGATTCAACCGAAAGCGGCAATCCTGGACTGAGGTTTGCCCTTTGTCCGGAACTCTCTAAAAGACAGCGTCAGCTATGGTTGAGTTGGTGCAGGGAAAACCGGATTGACGTATCCCTAATTCCGGATTATGGCACCCGGGAGTACCCGCTATCTGGACAGTAAATGTTCAGGATAAATAAATTACATCATTTTCAATAGGTTACAAAATCCCCGTTTTGGTTAAAAATTCTTAAGGACAATGCCCCCTTTTGGGGATTAGCGTAACTTCCCCAAACAACGGATTGCCTTCATTAAACTGAATACAACAGTAACCATGCACAGCATCAGAGTTTCCCTTTTTCTTCTCTTCGTACTCACTCATGCGATTACCCAGGCCATCCCGCCGGACTATAAAATTTTAGACAATAAAATCATCAAAGAGGGCCGCGTAGACTATAAAGTGGATGTCAAGGCCATGGACCCCACGATGGCAAGTTTTATGGAAAACATGAGTATGGTTGTGTATTTCAACCCCGATCAGATCCGCGTTGAATTCAATATGGGATTGCTGGGCACCTCTATCACCGTTGTCAATGGAAAGACCAATCAATACCTAACCCTGATGAACATGATGGGCAATAAACTCGCAATCAATGAAGCACCACCGGAAGAGGAAACCAGTTGGAAATTGCAACCGGCTGATGTCACAAAGACTATAGCAGGATTCCCATGCAGAAAATCTATTCTCAAAAATGATCAGGTCAGTATGGTTTATTATGTCACTGACCAGATTTCCAGTCCAAAAGTCAAAACCCAATTGCAACTGGAGAAACTTGATGGTTTTCCTTTGCAAATCGAAATGAGCCAGGGCGGGAATTCCTTTTTCATGATCGCTACAAAGGTCAGTAGTGAGCCCGTTGAACAGGCCAAATTTAGCGTTGCCGTGCCCGCCGGGTACGAGTTGCACAGCCAGGAAGAAATGTTTCAGATGCTCGGTGGAATGTTCGGCGCGGGGCAGTAATACAACAGCGATCGTCAAAGCCGGAGGGACTACCAGGAATTCGCTTCCTCCAAAAGCTCACTGATTGCCTGGTGTACCCGAAGGAGTTCCGGTGTTGAAAAGCAATACGGTGGCATAACGTAAACCGTATTTCCCAGGGGTCGGAGCAATATGTCCTTATCCAGAAAAAAGCGGTAGATCCGATCTCTTACCGGATTGAAGTACGAACTCTCGCCTCCAACTGCCAGCTCAAAGGCTAAAATGGTGCCGCAAACACGGACATTTTCAGCCAGAAGATTGCGTTGGAGTTGTTTCCAGAAGGCTTGCTGTTCTGCACAAATTCGCGATACGGCATCTGCAGTTTCGCCGGAAAGACAAAGCTCCAGGCTGGCAAGAGCCGCAGCACAGGCCAGTGGGTTAGCCGTATAGGAGTGCCCGTGAAAAAAAGTTTTCGCGCGATCTGTGCTGTTGAACACGTCAAAAATTGCCGGCGTGCAGGCAGTAATCCCCAAAGCCATAGCCCCTCCGGTCAAGCCTTTCGACAAGGTCATAATATCTGGTGATGGCGTACCCGGGGTTTTCGATTTCCCAGTGCCTGAGTGATTTTCTTCCAGGGCACTAACTGCCCCGATATCCCCGGAGCGGCTGGTTGGCATCAGAGATTGAGTGATCGAGGACGCGAACAGTTGACCCGTGCGGTAAAAACCCGTCATAACTTCATCGGCCAGCAATAAGCTTCCGGAATCATGAACCAACCGGAGCATCTTTCCCAAAATTTCCGGGCTATACATCCTCATTCCGCCAGAACCCTGAACCAGAGGTTCATAAATGAAGACGGCTGTGTCGCCGGAGGCAAGCGCTAAGGTCAACCGCTCCAGGGCTTCATCTTCAGCGCCCGGCAACGGTGCGGGGATATGCTCAACCGGAAACAGGAATGGCGCAAACGGGGCTGTGAATGACCCGCGGTCACTTACCGACATTGCGCCAAACGTATCGCCGTGATAAGCTCCTTCAAGCGCAAGGATCCTCGTGCGGTTTACTCCCTGGTTATGCCAGTACTGAAGAGCCATTTTGAGGCCTACTTCAACGGCAGTTGATCCATTGTCTGAAAAAAAAATACGCTCCAAATTTCCCGGTAAGACTTTTGCAAGCCCGGCTGACAATTCAACGGCCGGAGTATGGGTGAAACCGGCAAAAATCACGTGTTCAAGGCTCAGCGCCTGACGGTAAACTGCTTCGGCAATAACCGGATGAGAATGGCCATGAAGGTTTACCCACCAGGAGGAAATACCATCCAGAATTTCCCGCCCGGTATCGGTGTACAATACCGATCCTTTGGCCCGGCTTATAGGCAATGGAGGGTCCGCAAGTCCAGCCTGCGTAAACGGGTGCCAGACATGGCGGGCATCAAGTTCCAGCAATCTGCTCATGCTCTGTTCATGTTCTGTTCATGCTCTGTTCATGCTCTGTTCATGGAAAGCTCAGCGAAAAATTCAGGAGCGACCGGTTCATTCTCTCACTGTCGGTCTGCCATCGCTGCTGATAATGCAGGCCGGATCAGGTCAGCCTGCGCTTGCACAAACCTGGCATCCGGGCTCGCCGTCCAGGGAATGCATCCAAGGCAAGGCAGCAACGTGTAATTCAAAATAAATGATTCGCTTTTCTCAGCAGGCTCACCGTTGAAAATAATGCCAAGGATGTCCAGATGGCGGTTGAGGAGTGATTCTACGGATAATAACGTATGGTTTATACTTCCCAGACGATTGAGGGAAACAAGAATAACCGGTAAACCCTGAAGGGCAACCCAGTCGGCAAAAAGTTCCTCTTCGTTCAATGGAACCAAAACGCCACCGGCCCCTTCCACCACCAGAAAACCTGGTGAAAAGGGAAGGACCATTTCCGCGAGTTGGATGGTCACTCCATCTGCCGCTGCTGCTGCATGGGGGGAGACAGGCTGACTCAATACATAGGATTCCGGATAACAACGGGTGTCGTTCCCGGCAAGATCCTTCACCCGCATAGTATCCGTAGAATCGTGATCACCGCTTTGAACGGGTTTCCAGTATGCGGCATCAAGCGCCCGGACGACAATGGCAGATACCAGGGTTTTTCCTACACCCGTATCGGTTCCGGTAATAAAAATGGCGTTCACCCCGGCAAGTTAAGGTGAGCGGCAAACATTGACCAAACTTGCTCAACAGAATTGGGGTATGCAGGTCCTGTTGCTGTCCAGATACGCTAGCAGCTTAAATACCCCGCTTGATAACAACTACCGGGTCACCAGCAAACTCTCCTGGTGAATTTGGTTACCGTCGTTAACCTTAACCAGGTATAAGCCTTCAACAAGATCGCTAAGTGCTACATCCATCTTCTCGCCGCTGTGGTTCAGGTCAACTGGATGCTCGAGTACGAGTCGTCCATTGATATCAAAGATGCTAAGAAGACCTTTCAGCTCGCTGCCGCGTGATTCCAGAAAGAGGTGCTCCGCTGCCGGGTTGGGGTATAGGGAAATCGTCGGTTCGTTTTCCTGTGCTTCTTCCAGATCTGTTGAAGCCATCCTGACTTGTGTGGTTTGACCGATGGCGAGGAAATTCATGTCTATTTCGCCGGGCTCGCAGACCGTGAGAATTGCCCAATCAAGACTTATGCCGGCAGGGAAATAATTCCTGGCAAAAGAGATGGAAGTGGCTCCTCCATTTACCGGACGGGTCAGCCGGTAACGCGGCGCTCCGGCCGGTTTGAATGCCGCGATATATCCATGTGCCGTCTCCACGGCGTCCCAGCGGAAAGTCAACCCGCTGCCGCGATTTGAACCGGTTACGCGCAGGTTTTCCGGAGCCTGGCAGGTCTCCTCAGCCGGGAGGCTTCCATCGCCCGAAATGATTCCGCCACCGCAATCTTCGTAATCAAATTCCCCACCTGTGCTGATGATCTCCCCTTCATTATTCAGCGTTCCGGCATAACAGGTCCAAACCAGTGAACCGTAGTCCATGCTGTCAGGAATGGTACCGCCGCCGTCTGGTCCTCCGGTACCGCCAACCAAAGAGCCTGGATCAAGTGAGTACCCAAAAAGATCGGCTGCAAATACATAAAGGTTATATATATTCTCATCGGCTGATTGGATTAACAAATCATCCGTGGCATCGCGATACCCATAATTTCGAAAAATGCCCCCTGTGTTCAGGTAGATATCTGCCTCGTTGGTCAATTCGGCACCTATGTTTTCAAGCAAACCATTTACTTCAATTTCTCCTTTATCGTGAACAAGAGAATTTGGCGTGCCGTCAACACCGGGCAAAATTCGAAGGGTGCCATCCACAACAATTTTTCCTTTGTTTTCCACAACAATTCCACCGTTGGGGTTGTAAATGACCAGTAACCCGTTGATCTGCACGACGCCACCATTCTTTATCCCCAGGCTGGTCATCAGCACAACTTCGTTGTTGATGATCACCGAATCATGATTGTGAATATCATCAGGGGGTACATCGCCACCGATCCAGGCAAGCGGATCCATCCAGGAAAAGGTACCTGTGGCCACGGTCTCATACGTTTCAGCCTGGACTCCCTGAAGCCCGACTGCGCAGAACAAGATCCCGATGATCGTATAGTTTTTGATCATAATATACTGAATTAGAGGCGATTAAGAACTTAGGCAAAGTAGTCTACCTGGTCAAAGGTGTCAAGTACACAGGATAACAAAAGCGGACTCGCCACAGGCTGGCTAACGGGGACATCGCCCCTATTTAATTTTATACACATGGAAAAATTTGCTGAGCAGCCGCGGTCTTAAAAAAATATAACGGATGCCTTTAATTGATTCTCTGGCTTTCCGAAGGCCTCATATGCAGCGCAAAAAAATTTCTGAGAAAACTTGGAGAAACGGCTTTATAATGGTATAAGGCTTCTTTATTCATCAGAATAGAACAAAATTTCCAATTTTGATCAGAAATTAGAACAAGAATTCTAATTTTGTCGTAATTATGCTACCTGTTGTCTTGAACCAGAGATTGAAAACCTACCGGAAAAATCAATGACCGGAACTCGCGATAAAATTATTGATGTCTCCGTTGCGCAGTTTAACGAGCGCGGATTCGTCAATATCACCATGCGCGATATTGCGGCAGCATCTGGTATTTCCCCAGGAAATCTGGCCTACCATTTTCGCAATAAGGATGCCATTCTCAAAGAAATATATGAGCGAATGGTCTCCGAGCTGGCGGTAAGGGTGTCCATGATCAGGCTGATCCCATCTTTTGAAAACATTGATTACGAAATCACTCCTTTCCTGGAATTTCAGCGCAAGTACCGGTTCTTTTACCTGGACACCGTTGAAATATGCCGTGCCTTCCCAGAGATAGCGGCTGAGCACCAGCGTCAGGTGGCCCAACAGGCAGATGCTATCCGGGCTGTGATCGAATACTCTGTTGGCAGCGGCAACATGATGCCCGAACCGGTATCTGGAACCTATGACCGCCTTGCCCATGTCGTCTGGATGATTTATTCGTTTTGGCTGTCACAGGCATTGATCCGCTCCAATAATGCGAATGCCGTGCTGAGCGGTTCTGCCGCCAAATCTTCCCGCAAATTGGCCTCCAAAAGTAAAAGCCCTTATCCTACCAAAACTTTGTCTCCTCACGCCGGCGACGAAGAGGCTCGGCGCTCCATCTGGACCCTGGTCCTGCCCTATCTCACCCCAAAAGGAAAAAACAACTTTGAATCCGTTGCCACTGGCCACGGGCTTCTTGAAAAACACCGGAAATGAACTTTCAACCTTTCACAGAAGAACACGAAATGCTTGCGCAATCCGTGCGCGATTTTCTTCAACGCGAAGTGCTGCCTCATGCAGATCGCTGGGAAAAAGAGGAACACTGCCCGCGCGAAATTTTTCAGCGCATGGGAGAATTGGGATTCTTTGGCGTAACCTACCCGATTGAGGTTGGAGGATCCGGAATGGATTTCTGGGCGGCTGTAACCGTGGCCCGCGAACTTTCCCTGGCCAATGTGGGAGGCCTTGCTCTTTCGCTTTTTGCACACGCCTATTTGCCGCCTCCACTGCTCAATGCGATGGGTACGGAAGATCAAAAGAAAAACTACCTGATTCCGGCGCTTCGCGGTGAAAAAATCGGCTCTCTTGCCATTTCCGAAGCCGGTGCGGGATCCGATGTCGGGGGAATTCGCACCACTGCCGAAGACCGGGGAGATCACTATGTCATTAACGGCAGCAAATGCTGGATTACCAACGGGACAATCGCCGATTTTCTGGTGCTCGCCACCCGCACCGGAGAGGGTCATAACCTGACCCTGTTCTGCTTTGACACCAAAACAGAAGGCTTCAGCACCAGCAAAATCAAGAACAAACTGGGTATGCACAGTTCCGATACCGCAGAGTTGTATTTTGACCAGTGCATCGTGCCAAAATCAGCGGTTATCGGGCAACCTGGATTGGGATTCTACTACATCATGAACAACTTCCAGGAAGAGCGGCTCGTAGGCGCCGTATCCGGAGTGTTTGCCGCCGAATACGCTTACCGCAAAGCCGTCGAATACTCCCGCCAGCGGGAAGCCTTTGGCCGGCAGATCGGAAAGTTTCAGGTCATCCGCCACAAGTTGGCCAGCATGGCTACGCGCATTGAAGCATGCCGCTCGCTGGCATACCGCGCAGTGTATGAATTCATTGAAGAGGGTCCGGCTGCCGTTGCCACCATTTCTATGGCCAAAGCCTTTGTGGGTGAAGAAATCCAAAGCATCATTTACGATGCTATCCAGATTCTTGGCGGTGTAGGCTATACGGAAGAATACGGTGTGGCGCGTACCTACCGGGACATGCGCCTGTTCACCATTGGCGGAGGCACCACCGAGATCATGTACGAAATCATTTCCCGACTGGTGGTTGACCAGGTCCGATACGATAAACAACTGATGAAAAGCCGCGATCAGGAAGCGCTGATCTGAAAGCGCCAATCAGTTTCCGCGATCTGGATGAACATCCGTTCACTCCAAAATGAATCCAGTTTTCGTCCCTGATTATTATCCAAGATGAACTCCAGGTCAATTTCCCCTCCACCTTACCGGCCACTGAAAACCCGGATCTCTCCGCGTACCGCAGATTATCAATCCAACGTGCAGGCCAATATGGTGTTGCTTGAAAAACTGGAAGAGCACCTGGCAGCGGCGCGCTTCGAGGGAAAGGAACAGCACCTGGCCAAAGCGCGCAGTCTCGGCAAGTTCACGGCCAGAGAGCGCATTGAAATGCTGCTGGACCCGGAGAGCCCCTTCCTGGAACTTTTACCTCTTGCCGGTCTTGGCGGAGACGGGTTCGGTCCCGGCGGCACTTCTGTAGGGGGAATCGGCGTGGTCAGTCAGCGGCTGGTGATGGTGATTGCCAATGTCGGAACCCGCAAAGGGGGTGCTGTTGATTATGCCACGTTGCAGAAGGCCATGCGGCTCAATGAGATCGCTATCGAGAACAGTCTGCCGGTGATCAGTTTGGTAGAGAGTTCCGGAGCCAATCTGCCGGAACAGGCCCGTATCTTCAATTATGGTGGCGCTACCTTCCGAGATATTTCCAGGCGATCCCGTGCCGGACTGGCTAACATAGCCCTGGTGTTTGGCAACAGCACGGCCGGCGGCGCTTACGTTCCCGGCATGTCAGACTATTCCATTTTTGTTGAAGGTGGAGCCAAAGTTTTTCTGGCAGGACCTCCGCTGGTAAAAATGGCTACAGGTGAAGATGTGGATGACGAAAGTCTCGGCGGAGCTGCCATGCACAGCAGAATTTCCGGCGTCAGCGATTACCTGGCAAGAGACGAACATGATGCAATCCGGATCGCGCGGGAAATTACCGCCGGTCTTCCCCTGCCCGATCAGGCTTTTTTTGGCAGGGACGAAATCCAGGAGCCGCTTTACCCGGCAGAGGAATTGCTGGGCATTCTTTCGCCGGACCTGCGAAAAGCTCCGGATATGCGGGAAGTCATTGCCCGAATTACCGATGGCTCTTGCTTTGCCGAATTCAAGGCAGAGTATGGACCAACACTGGTTACCGGCTTCGCGGAAATCCATGGTTACCCTGTAGGCATTCTCGCCAATAACGGTGTTCTCTTTAGTGAAGCAGCCAACAAAGGCGCTCACTTTATCCAGTTGTGCAACCAGCGCAAACACCCCATCCTGTTTTTTCAAAACATTACTGGATTTATGGTGGGAAAAGATTACGAAGAAGGGGGAATCATCAAACACGGCGCAAAACTGATCAATGCCGTAAGCAATTCCGACGTACCCGCTATCACGGTGATGATGGGCGCTTCTTACGGGGCTGGCAATTATGCCATGGCCGGGCGGGCTTATCAACCCCGGTTCTTATTCTCCTACCCCCATTCCCGAACGGCCGTCATGGGCCCTGAACAACTCTCCGGGGTTATGCAGAGCATCCAGCGTGAATCCGCCCTGAAAGCCGGTATTCCCTATGATGAACAGCAGGGGGCGCAAATGCGGGAATACATGATCAAGGAGGTTGAAAAAAAATCCGACGCCTGGTACAGCACCGGTCAGCTTTGGGATGACGGGGTGATAGACCCCCGCGAAACCAGAAATTATCTTGGATTCTGCCTCGAAATACTCGCACAGCAACCCATCCAGGGCAGCACCGGATATGGAGTATTCCGCATGTAGCTCTTCTGCCCGAAAAAAACTGAAGCAAACAGGTTTGAAGCTCATCCCATGAACGCCACCACACGACCCATTCGTACCCTGTTGATCGCCAACCGCGGCGAAATTGCCGTTCGCATTGCGAGAACCTGTCGGGATATGGGCATCCGGACGGTAGCTGTTTATTCGCAGCCCGACCGGGATGCTGTTCACGCCATAACGGCCGATTACTCGTTGCCCATTGGTCCCGCTGCTGTACGCGCCTCTTACCTGAATGTGGATGCCATCCTGCAAGCGGCAAAAATGTCCGGAGCCAACGCCATTCACCCGGGTTACGGTTTCATGAGCGAGAACGCCGGGTTTGCGCGCGCTGTTGAGGCAGCAGGTCTGATTTGGGTGGGGCCTCACCCCGAAGCTATTGAGCAAATGGGATCCAAAGCCGGCGCCAAAGCGATCATGGAGCGGCACAGTGTTCCCGTTGTACCTGGTTATTCCGGAGAAGACCAACAGGATGACCGCCTATATGCAGAAGCCGGGCGGATCGGTTTTCCTCTGCTTGTTAAAGCAAGTGCAGGCGGCGGTGGAAAAGGGATGGTCATCGTCCGGGATGCTGGTGGAATAGCCGATGCCATCGCGCGCGCGAGGCGTGAAGCGCAGGCTGCTTTCGGTGACGCCAGACTAATCCTTGAACGCTATTTCGACCGGGCCCGACACGTTGAGTTTCAGATTTTCGGTGACCGGCATGGAAACGCCGTTCACCTTTTTGAGCGCGAGTGCTCCCTTCAGCGACGCTATCAGAAAATCATGGAGGAAAGTCCTTCGCCAGTGCTTGGTTCAGCCCTGAGAAAGCGAATGGGCGAAGCTGCCGTTGCCGCGGCCAAAGCGCTTAACTACGACAATGCCGGCACCGTTGAATTTATTCTCATGCCCGATGGGAATTTTTATTTCCTGGAAGTCAACACAAGACTCCAGGTTGAACATCCGGTCACGGAGATGACTACCGGACTAGACCTGGTTCGCCTCCAAATCGAAGTGGCAGAAGGGCGCCCTTTACCGTGGAAACAGGAAGACCTGCAGCAATCCGGATACGCGCTGGAACTGCGGCTCTATGCGGAAGATCCCGCAACGGGATTTTTGCCGGCTTCCGGTCCGGTGTTGAAATGGCAACTTCCCGTTCTGGAGGGATTTCGGTGTGACAGCGCCGTGCAAAGCGGAAGTTTCATCGGCACGGATTACGATCCGATGATCGCAAAACTCATTGCGCGCGGAGAGAACAGAGCCGAGGCTTTCCGGCGCATGGAGTACGCTCTGGAAAACATGGTCTGTCTTGGACTTTCCACCAATCAGGCATTTCTGAAAAGGCTGGTGGGCAATGCGGATGTCCGGGAAGGAAACTATCACACCCATTTTCTGGATGAAAATCCCCAACTGGCTGCCGGAATTCCCCTGCCGCCTGACCGGCAACACGCTCTCGCGCTCGCCCTGAGTGCGCGTGAATTCTTTCTCGGCAATTCCAACCGAAGCATTTTGCGGAAAATCCCTGCTGGCTGGCGAAATGTTCGGGGACCCGAATCCACCCACCGCTGGATCATCGGCGGGGCGCTCCTGACCGTGCATTACCGGGGAAATTCCCACGGAATCAGAGCAACGGTTACGGAATCCGGAACGGGTGCAGCTTTGCCCGAAATGGTGAACTGGCTTTTCGGAGACGAAAATCAAGCCCGGATTGAGATTAAGGGAATGGCTTCTTCCTGGCATTTTACCGAAGACGAAGGCAGTGGCATCTGGGTACACGATTCCGTTTGCGGCCCTGTGTTTGCCACTCGTGTTCCGCGTTTTCCGGAGGCAGAAGCGGAAACCGGGACCGGCGGCTATGCTGCACCGATGCCCGCTGAAGTTTCCGCCGTTCATGTCCGGGAAGGCCAGCAGGTTGAGGCCGGTCAGGCCCTGATTGTTTTGTATTCGATGAAAATGGAACACACCATTTCAGCAGAAAACGAAGGGCGGGTGCTTGAACTTTTCGTGCAGCCGGGAGACCGTGTCGAAGCGGGGATGGCTTTGCTGACCCTGGGAAGCGCCGACGCAGAGGCCGAAAGGAAATAAGCGGAACGGAATTAAGCCGAACGGAAATAAACCGAAAGGAATTAAACGGAATGAACAGGCAAGAACGCTGAAAATGCACAACATCCCTTCGCCTGTGCGAAATTTGTCAGGACAATTTGAAAATTGGCAAACCGCCGGTTAACAACCAGTCAAGAAAAGCCTGTATGAACCCGCAAAACCCTTCAACCATGCCTTACAGCGCAGAGCAATGCCATGCGCTGCCGCAAACCCGGATGGTGTATCTGGAGGTCATCCAACGGGATCACACGCTGGAGATCCGGCTCAATCGCCCGGAGAAGCGCAATGCTTTTGATGCAGTTCTGCTGCGGGAACTCGCTTTTGCGCTGAGTTATGCGCATCACCAGACCTCGGTTTGGGCTGTGGTTTTGTCCGCAAATGGTCCGGTATTCTGTGCCGGCGCAGACCTGAAAGCCTTTGCCGGTATGGGTCAGGAAGACCCGGGGTCCGGTGTTCCGCAGATCCCCGGCGAAATTGCCCTCGGTGATCTGTTCCGGCGTCTTCACAAACCCTGCATCGCCCGTGTTCACGGCGATGTTTTTGCCGGAGGATTCCTGCTGGTTGGCGGTTGTTCACATGTGGTGGCCGCAGATCACGTCCGGTTCAGTCTTCCTGAAGTCCGGCGCGGGATCTGGCCGATGCAGGTCATGGCGACTCTTGCAGACCTCATGCCTGCCCGGCAACTGCTGGACTGGTGCATGCGCGGGTCAGATCTCAGCGCGGTGGAAGCCATGCAGCGGGGGTTGGTAACCGAGGTGGTTCCAGCTGACGGTTTAGATAGCGCCGTTCAGGTGCTCCTTGATCAGATTCTTGCTCAATCGCCTTCCGCGATCCGGCACGGTCTGGCGGCATGGGATGGCCTCCGGGATATTTCTTTCGAAGGGCAGCACCGCTATCTTCAGCAAATGCTGGCTCAAACTTTGCAAACCCGGGATGCCCGAGAAGGGCTGACCGCATTCCGTGAAAAACGCACTCCGGTCTGGACCGGGGAGTGATTCATCATTAACGATTTAGTTTTATTTAACCCCAAACCCTACCCTGACTCCATGAGTATCGAAATTGCAACCATCCGCGTTCAGGAACTTGCCGGCAGAACCGGCGGTTTCGGCAGTACCCTCAAGTTTGTTTTTGAAGAAGGCCATGTTTACCTCGACGGTACCGGCGAACAGACCATGGTGACCAACGAAGACAAATCGGCCCAGTGCACCATCGGCATGAAACTCACTGATTTTCAAGATTTGCTAAGTGGCAGCCTCAATCCAATGACCGCATTCATGACCGGAAAATTCAAGATTGAAGGCGACATGGGTGTCGCCATGAAACTTCAGTCCCTGTTTTCCTAACCCCGAAAAAGATAACCGGTCCCCGGATTTGAGCGAAGTGTTCGCTACCCGTTCAGGTCCAGGGGCCGGTTCAAAGAAGTCGGTGAGTATTTTAATAACTTTTCCCAGCAACCGCAGGCAATGACCATGTACGCAGCCAACCTTTTTCAAGATCAGCTTGTGCTGGTCACCGGAGGCGGTTCCGGGATCGGGTATTCGATTGCCGAAGCTTACCTGCACTGCGGCGCCAGGGTGATTATTGCCTCGCGAAACGAAGAGCGTTTGCGCAAAGCCGAGGTAGATCTTTCCCGGTTGGGCCCGGTTCACATTCAGGTATTAGACATCCGGGAACCCGATCAGGGCGACCGGCTGGCGGAGTGGATCGCGTCAACATTTGGACGATTGAATATCCTGGTCAACAATGCCGGCGGGCAATTCCCTTCGGCGGCAGAAGACATATCCCGCAAAGGGTGGGATGCCGTTATCCGCAACAACCTCAATGGCACGTGGTACCTGACCCAGACCATGGCTAAGGCATTTTTCCTACCGCAACGGGAAGGCATCATCGTGAACATTATCGCCAATGTTTTCCGCGGTTTCCCCGGAATGGCACATACCGGTGCTGCGCGTGCGGGCGTTGAAAATCTGACCAAAAGTCTTGCGGTGGAATGGGCACCGTACCGGATAAGAATCAATGCGATCGCCCCCGGCATTATTCACTCTACCGGCCTGGAGCAATACCCGCCCAGTTTGCTGGCGGGGATTACTGCCAAAATTCCCATGAAACGGTTGGGAACCACAGCCGAAGTGGCTGACAGTTGTTTGTTTTTAAGTGCTCCCCTTTCGTCATACATGACGGGTGAAACCCTGTACCTTGACGGCGGCATGAGGCTTTGGGGGGATATTTGGGAAGTGCCTGATTTAAAGGACTCCTTGCCCGGCACCTGAATGGCTTAACCTCTTACCAGTTTATTATTTTCATTGTATAAAATATTTTTAATATTATTCTTTTTATTTACCATTCAAGGTTTGCTGTCCTGCAAGGACAACATAGACAACTTGCGGGAAAAGGCAGATAAATCCTACGAAGAGGGGCAATACGATGAGGCGGCATCAGCTTATGCCGAAGTTTTGTCACGCGATTCAACCCAGACGGAAGCGCGGTTTTTTCTGGCTGTTTGCGACCAGGTCAGCGGGCGCTATCCCGAAGCGATAAAAAATCTGGACCGCGTTTTGAACGAAGATTCGTCGGCCTACAAAGCCGCGCTCAACCGCGGTCATTGCCACTACGCCATGCACGACTTCCAGTCCGCACTTGCCGATTATCAACTTGTTCTGGACCTGGAGCCAGGATACGGACTGGCGTTGAATCCGCTCGCACACATGCAATTCTACCTCGGCGATACCGCTGCGGCCTGTCGCACGCTGGAACTGGCCATCGAAGCGATGGCCGGCCGGGAGGTAGATCCGGATTTGCGGGCAGCTTGCGAAAAGCAGTAACCTTTCGTGGCATAGGACAGTATACGGGATAGGAGAAGTCCTTTGAAGCTTTCCTGTTGTTATGGACAACCCGGAATCCAACTCACCCTCGCCACGGCCAGATAAAACCGATTTAAGCGCGAAAAAGGGAAAAAATCGCCCATCCAGGTCAAACGAAAAATCGGGAACCCGAAGCCGTTCTTCCGATGCTGTTCCAAAAAATCCGTTTCCTTTCCCGGTTGACAGTTTGCCGGCACAGGAACCGAAAAAGCAGATTTGCGAACGGTTAGCACTGGCGGCTGAACTGCTGGATACCGGCGCATGGGATTCAACCTTGGATCTCTGCCGGAGTTGCCTGCTTCAAATCGGTGAATTACCCCATCCTGACCGGGAATCGCAGGGCTGGCAAGCCCGCTGTTTTGAGATGATGGGTGCGGTTTCCCTGCAGTTGGACGACACCAAAGAAGCGCGCAAATTTCTGGAACAGGCGGCCGCTGGTTTCGAAACGCTCGAATCCGGCGCAGCGTTGGCAGAGACCCTTACCCTTTTAGGTCGCGTTTGCCTGCTGGATCAGGACCTGGAACGGGCGATGGATTCTTTTCGACAAGCTGCCCACCGGTGGGACCGGGAAGGATACCCGGCAGAATGTGGTTTGGCCTGGCTTGAGTTGGCCGGGTGTCTGGCCGAGGCAGGCGAAACACGCGCAGCGGAGCGTCATGTTAAACAAGGACTGCACCGGGTGGATACTTCGGGAAATGCGGAATCACGAATCCGCGCCCGACAGTTGGCGGCAACCGTCTATCGCCTTAACGGTCAGCAAGATGAACTCATCGGACAGTTGGAAGCCCGGTGCGGACTGCAGCAATCCTTCATTCATACTTTACAGGAAAGGGAAAAAGTCAATGTTATGCGGGTCAATGAGCCGATAAAAAATGACCAGGCTTACTTCGATGCCATCCGGACCTTCACGGGCAAGGCAGCGCACGATATGAAAGAGCCCCTCCGCATGATCGGCAGTTTTTCAAGTCTGCTCCAAAGGAATTATGGAGCAGCCTTAGACCATGAAGGCCATGAGTTTCTCGATATCGTGATTGATGCCAATGCCCGGATGAGCGATCTGCTCAACAATTTACTGGAATACACCCGTCTGGGTTCTTCAGAACAGCCTGTTTCTCGTGTTGAGCTGACCGATATTGCGCTACTGGCGGCCAACCGGATTGCAACCCTGCTCAAACAAAAACAAGCGACTCTGGAAACGCTGACCCTGCCTTGCGTACAGGGTCAGGCGGGCTACCTTGAACAAATGCTGGTACAGTTGCTGGACAATTCCCTGAAATTTAACCGCAACAAAAACCCGAAAATTCGGATTGAAGCCGAGACCGAAAATGATTTTACCGTCTTGTGTGTCCACGACAACGGGATAGGGATAACCAGATCTCAGCGTGAAGAGGTGTTTGCGCTTTTCAGAAGGCTTCACCCAAGGACCGAATACCGCGGATCAGGCATAGGATTAGCTATTGTTGCAAGGGTGGCAGAACTCCATGGCGGGACCTGTCAGGTTGAAGACAGTCCGTTGGGCGGCTGCAGCATCCGGGTAAAACTTCCGCTGGCCGGTTGATTCGTTAAGCGGCTGCAGCTTCCGGGTAAAACTTCCGCTGGCCGGTTAATCCTCCTTAAAACGTCAGCAAAGAGAAACGGAAATCAGGGGCGCTCCAGGATGGACTGCGCAATTTCCCGGGAAAATGGCTTTTCGAAAAAACCGAAAACAGACGAAAATTCACGTGCACGCGATTCGTCCTCAAGACGGCGTGTAGTGCTCATGATAAACAACTTGGTTTCGCGGTATAAATCTTTGAACCGGGATTCATAGCGCTCAACAAAAGTGAATCCATGGATCCTGGGCATATTCAGGTCCAAAATTATAAAATCCGGGAAGGGTGCACCGGAAGTTCCATTATGGCAAGCTTCGAGGTAGTCCAGCGCTTCCTCCGGTTTTGTGAAGGCTATGGGTACCAATGGCAGGTTATCCATTTCAATGACGATGCGGCTGAACACGTTATTCGGCTTATTGTCGTCAATAAAAAGGATGAATTTCCGGTTTTCAGGCTGCATGGGTTTGTGTAGCGAACCAGGTGAGAAAAAATCAACAATTCGCCTTTGCTTAGTACGAGAAGGATAATGTCAAAGTTACACGTAAAGGGAAACGGCTGTTAATCAAAGATTCACCGGATCTTTGATATTGGCCCATTGCAGAACAAGCGAAGGAGTTGCCGGCTAAGAACGGATCCGCTTTTCGGTTCTTAACTTAGGTCCGTGAAAAATCGTCATACCCATTCAGTCCTTGTTTTGCTGGTTATAGCCGGCACAATGTTCAGCTCCTGTGATAAAATCAGGGGTCCCCGAGGGTTGCGGCAATCCGAATGGGTTGTTTATTGCCTGGAAAATCCGGGACTGGATCTTTGCTCTCTTGTACCGCCACTTTGGCCCATGGACAGTGTTTATCTCGGTGCACTAATTTTTGAACCTGATCAAATCCGGGAATACCGCTGTGATACGGTTGCCGGTGAGATTGTTTGTGAGTGGTACACCCTCATTCCAACGGGTAGTGATCCCGATATCCGACAGGACACGATATTCATTAAATCACCTTCCGGATCTACGGGTCTTTTCGGGTACAGTCTCGAAGATGGGATACTGATTATTACCAGCGCCAATAGTACGCTTAGCGATATTGAGCCAGGGACCGTTTTTACCAATGTAAAAGAAATACCCGCTAACTATTCCGGGATTGTGGAATTGCCATGAATGAGAATCCGGCCTCTGTTTTCTTTGGCCATGCAAATGGATTTCCCGCTCCCGTTTACCGGCTATTCCGGGAAGCGGTTGGCTCTGGCGCATGGTCGGAGATCGAGCGATTAGGCCACAGCCGTCACGGGGTCGGACGAAACTGGATGGGGATTGTTCAGGAAGTAGAGGAGTATGTAAAGACGTTGCCTGCGCCGAGGATTGGGATTGGTCATTCGCTGGGCGCCTTTGCGATTTACCTGGCTGAAGCAAAAAATCCCGGTTTGTTTAATGCAATGGTCTTGATGGAGCCACCCATGCTTCGACCCTCGTTGCGCACAAAGATCGCCCTGATAAGGGCTGTGGGGCTGCTCGACCGTTTTCCACCGGTATCTCTTGCCAAGCGACGAAGGCGAATTTGGCCCGACCGCCTGACAGCCAGGGCTTACTTTAATGAGCGGATACTCTTTGCGGATTTTGATTCGATTTCACTGGATGATTATCTCCATCTGGGTCTCGAAGACGCAAAGCATGGAGTCACTCTGCGGTTTAGCGCGGAAACCGAACATGAAATTTTCCGAAACGGACCACCGCCTGTTCTCCAGATCCGTCCACCGGCAAATGCATGGTTCCTTTACGGGGAAAAAACCAGGGTACTTTCATCCGCAGATTTCCTTTATATCAAGAAACAATTGCCAGGGTTTCTCTTTGTTTCCTGCCAGGGAGGACATCTGTTTCCGGTGGAAAAACCTGCAGAAACGGGCAATCTGGTCCGTATTTTTCTGGAAAATGAAGGCTACCGGATCTGATTAACCGGAATACATTTTCACCATGTCCACCATTTAAAATCCCGGTATTGCTACCCCGGATTGTATAAGATACGTTTATCTCATTTTTTTTATATTTAACCCCAAAGTCGTTCAATCGCCTTTCCTAAAGTCAACTTCCCATGAGTATCATCAAAGAATTTAAAGAGTTTGCCATTAAAGGCAACGTCATTGATCTGGCTGTAGCGGTCATCATTGGCGGTGCATTCGGCAAAATAGTAGCATCGTTTGTAGCTGACCTTGTTATGCCGATGATTGGGTTACTCTTCAAAGCCGATTTCACGGAATGGAAACTAATATTAAAACCTGAATCGCTTGATGCTGCGGGTGCTGTAGAAACTGCTGCAATTGCCCTTACCTACGGAAACTTTATCACCATGGTAATCGACTTCCTGATCGTAGCTTTTGCTATCTTCTTAGTGGTTAAAGGAATCAATGCCACCAAGAAGAAGGAGGAGGAAATTGCCGCAGCGCCGCCAGCACCGGAAGAAAACATTGTTTTGTTGCGCGAGATCCGCGACCTGCTCAAAAAGTAAATGACCTTGCTCAGAGAATTATAATTTTCTGAGTAATCGTATATGACGACCGTGCAAATATGGTCCTCAGTCAGGTTCTAGCAGAATTGTGATTTTGTTGAAGTCCGCAGCCGCATTGATCACTTTTCGAAAATCGTCAAACCGGGTTAGAGGTACCGTTGTGGTGGCATAGAATTCATGCATCTTCACCAATAAGTCATTACCCTGGAAGGTGTATTCAGAAACAAAACCCATCCACGGGAGACCCTGCTGGTCAGGATAACTGATGTTCATCGCCAGGTCTTCTGTTCCCTTGAAGCGGTATCCTTTGGGAGCACGCAGCAGGATGTCCCGGTGATAACCGTGAGCATACTGTAAATCAATATCGTACTGCCGTGGTCCCGACTGGTACATTTCTACCTGAGGTCCAATAACTTCCCCTACTTTGAACAGCAACCTGTTTCCAGCTTTTTCGACCAGGGATGAACTTTTCAAAGAACCTCGGAGAATCAGCGGTTCGCCGGAATAAACATCGTCAAGCGTCGCGTTTTCGAAGGACTTGTTTAGTACTTGTGCATCAGCACTGGAACTCAGCAGCAGATCGCGGGCAACTTCACTTTGTGTTTCTTCCGGAAGCAATTCCAGAAATGGCTGGATAAACGACGCCCGATAACCCGTCATGCTCCGCATAACATCAAGTTGAACCTCTGCACTTTCCGTATCAAACATTACGGTAATGTTGATGTCATCATAGTTTTCAGAAAGGATTGGCTCGGAGATACTGCCAAGACTAAAGCCAGCCTTCTCTCCTTCCGATTCCGTTTCTACAAAGAGCGCCTGACCACCGGTCCATGCGAAAGGAATAGTTCCGTAGCGGTACTCCAGGGCTGCGGGAGCCAGAAACTTTTTTGTAAAAGGAAAATAGAAAAAAGGTTCTTCCAGAAAAGTCCAGGTTTCAAATCCGGGATCAAAGGGAAAACCATACCGGTCTGAACCAATGACCAGTTCATGGCTAATTTCTGCCAGTTTGAGACATGCCGCAGTCAGGCATAATAAACCATATTCATTGGCATGCCGATTCTTCAGAATACGGGCCGGCTCTTCAAATTCCTGCCCTTCGCCTTCCTGAAGCGCTATTTGTCCTTTCAGGTAGCGCTCGATCGTTCTTATTTGATCTTCAGGATCATCCATAGTCTGAATGTCCAATTCCTTCAACAGTGTGCGAACAGATTTCCCATCGTCTTTATTCCATAGATAAACCATTTCGCGATAGCGGGTTGCAGCCATCTCCCAATTAAACAATGGCTCGGTGTTAGCGTACAGATTTGCCCCCAACTTGAATTCAATGCGCTGCAGGTGCGGCTGATATCGCGCATAGCGCTCAGTTAAAGCAGCAGGTAAATCCGTGGTCACCGACCGAGTTCGGCGGTTTAATCGAATAAGACTGTCTGTGGCATACGCCAATCCATTGTAAGATCGGGTTTCAAAAAGCAAATGTGCCGGTGCCAGAATTTCAATAACGGCTTTTCGAACGGGTATATCTCGCTGCAAAACTTCCCGGCCGTAATAGCGAGGCATTTGCCTGACCGTGTAAGCATATTCTACTTCCCCCCCGGGAATCAATCCTTCGATGGCAAAAATCCGGAAAGCCCCCGCGTTTTCGAGGTTGTCAATCTCCCGTATATTCTCCCTGCTCAGCTCAGAAACAATGCCATCCGGACCAATGCTGCGAGCCTGAATTGACAGCAATTCAACGGTTCCGTTTAACGATATATATACTTTATTATGTTCTTCTACAGAAACGCTGGTATTGACCCGGATAATATTGTGCTCGGTATAATCGACAAGCAAGCTGCCTTCGTCATCATAATGATAGTTATACTGCCGGAAATCCAAAATGAAAACAGCCCGAGCAGCAGATTCCGCTGAGTCCAGATTATGAAGAACAGGGTTTTTCTCCCATTGATACCCGGGAGTAAAGCCGGGAATAGAATCTTGTGCCGAAAGTATTTCGGGCAGAAAAAGAGTAGTCAATAAAAACAGAAAAGCGAATTTTTCGTTTGCTTTCCGTGGCGCAAAAAATCGAATCATAAATGGTGAAAATACAAGTTTAGCAAAAAGCGTTACCTGGTCGGAATTACAAACGATGGTCAATCTTCAGACGGATTTAGCCTGTCCAGAACCACGACGTCGCGGTAGGCTTTGCCCAAAGCATTGACCATGTTGTTCCATTGAGAAAAGTTCTCCTTTTTTAGCAGTAGCAAATCGAGACGAATTTTCCGCTCCATCCTGATCTGATTTTCTTCTATCCGGTAGCTGATCTGGAAGCCGAAATACTCCTGCTCCACGCTCATTGATTCCGGAAGGTAAGCCACGGTATAACCTGCTGGAATGTCTAGTGTGACCTCGTGCACATGTTCGCTCCGGTATTCAAACTCGCGGTCTCGTTTTCGGTTTTCTACATCAATACCAGCCTGTTGAAGACGGCGATCAAGATTCATATTGATAAAAATCTGATCTCCAACAAAGCGTGCATAATCCGGGAGCAAAAGATCGAATTCGATTTCCAACGGTGCGTTCCGGTCCAGTTGGCCGGCAATGGAAAACCTGGTAACAGAAAATTTATTGTTGCCCAGTTCAAGAGCCCCGCTGAGAAACCGGGGCATCCCTTCTGGTTGTACGGATGACAATTGTCGTTTAACATCAAAGGCTGGATATCCCTGCCAACGGGCTGTTGCCGTACCGGTTAACTGATTTTCAATTAGCGTAAGGTGTGCCTTTTCCTCAACGAGATTCCTGTGTGCAGCTACTTCCGGAACCGTGATCAGTTTGTAATCCTCGCCAAATCCGATCATTGCCTGCTTGCCCTGGATGAAGCTTGACGGAAATCCAAAACCGAGAGCATCGTCGGTTGCATCCAGAAAGTAATTTTCTCCATCCAGCACCAGCGAAGCAATCATGTGATTATCGGAAAGCGGAGTCGGAACCTGGTCGTAGCGGTAGGGAATATCCCGGGTACCTATCCAGGTCAGTTTTGCCGTTAGTCCTGCCATATTGAGCATGGTACTCAGCAAGCTGGCCATATCCTTGCAGTCACCAAATTTTCGCTGACAGACCAGCGTTGCTTCCCGCGGAATAAATCCTCCCAGACCATCTTCAAATGCCACATAACGAATATTATCCTGTACCCACGAAAAAATCCGGATCGCTTTTTCACGATCGGAAACCGCACCGGCAACCAGCATTTCCGTCAGCACTTCAAGATCCGAATCAGTGCGAATGTTTAGGGAATCCGTCAGCGATCTGTACCATGAATAAAGGCCGTCAACATCGCCAAGAATGCTCTGATTTCCAACCCGATCAAGATACACGACAACATGCGGTTCATCATAAAGCAAAGCCGGTGCATTTTCTTCAAAAATCATCGAAGGTTGACGGGCTGCTGTCCAAAAATAAGTACGCCGTCCGTTCTGCACTTCTTGCCGGAAAAGGATCGAAGCGGTGTCGCGCCCTAAAAGTTTGTATCGAAGACTGATGCCGGTATCTACGGTCACCGTATACGTTGCATCAACTACCGGAAGGTAACTCCTGAAGTAAAAAGCTCCCAGAAATCGGGGTTCCAAAATCTGCTCGCGGTATTTAAGATCGGCTAAAGCGCCATCCTGGATACTGGGGAAAACAAAACTTTTCTCCCGGCGATCATCATAGAATATTCCATTGCTTATGGAGTTCAGATCGCGGATATCAAGCACAGGCACTTTATGGTAGCGTTCCTTGTCGGGCACCTGAGTACTCGCATCAATATTCAGAATGGTTGAAAAACTGGAATAGCTGATTGCGCGTTCGGCGAGCCCTGGAGAATTGCCGTGCAAAAACAGCATGCGGCTGTCGTGATCATGCGTGATGTCCAACTTACCGGCCTCCCAACCTATGTTCAATTTTTCCCGCCAATGAAGATAAACGGCATCTTCGTCCGGGTATTCTTTATGAACAGTATTCCATTGAGAAGGTGACTGAGCAGAACCCGGAAAAAAAAATGAACATAACCATATTAATAGCAATGCTTCTTTAAAGCTGACCATATTTCCGGAACGCTGGATTTTCATTTTTTATTAATACTGCCTAACAGCCTTTTAAAAGATACCAATTAACAGGGTATTGCCGCGATTGTTGACCGTGAAATTTGGATTTGACTTAAGAGGAATAACATTCAGCCCCTTCGACTTGTCAATTAATCAGCAGCAGGTCAATATTCCACGGGCTCTGCCAAAAAAAACCCTTCTTCGCCCAGCTCCTGATAAAGGGGCATGAGCAGCAATCCG
>JANNSM010000375.1:0-4309 GCA_031402635.1 Bacteroidota bacterium
ACAATCGCCCTCATGCAGCGGGATCCGGAAAACAAATGGTTTGATGATCGCCAAACACCGGAGCGGGAAAACCTGGCCATGCTCGCTTCGAAAGCCTGGAAAGAATCGGAAACCGACCTGACCTGGTGGAAGTATAAAAACACACAAATCAACCATCTGCTCAACCTCGAACCTTTCAATATTGCCGGGGTAATCTGCGGCGGCAACCGCCACATCATCAATGCCACCAGTGAGCGAAACGGACCGAGTTGGCGCATGGTGGTAGAAATGTCCGATCCTCCGCGCGCCTGGGGAATTTATCCCGGAGGTCAAAACGGAAACCCGACCGATCCGCAGTACTCCGGGTTTGTAGAAGACTGGGCAGCGGGTAACTATTATCAATTGCTCTTCTTACTCAGCGAAGATGACCGCCCGGAAACCACCCCGCAGTCTATTACGCTGAATGCCGTCAAAGGCAACTAAATTCATTCGATATGAAGTTCCTCCTGACCCTGATTGCCGTTGCTGTGCTGGCCCGCCTGTCGGTTTACTTAATTCCGTACTGGTGGGGGGTGGCGCCGGGTGCCGCACTTGCCGGGTTGATCATAGCCCGGAGTTCCGGTCAGGCTTGGTGGGGGGGATTTTTCGGCCTCATCGCTTTGTGGGGCAGTTATGCCACTGCCATTCACCTGGGAAACAGTGGCCGGATTGGTGGGCAATTGGCGGAATTGACCAGTTTATCTTCGCCGGTATTGGTCATTGCCGCAACGGCCGTACTCGGCGGACTTATCGGAGGCGGAAGTTGCCTCAGCGGATTCCTGTTGAAAAAAGCCGCAACCGGTTAGCCACGCCGTACCTGTTTAAAACGCATATTAAGCGTATTTTTGCCGTCTGTATATTTTTAAATAACCTAATAATGAAGATCCATAAGTTAATGATGATGATGCTGGTTCTGCTTGCTGCAACTACCGCACAAGCACAGGTAAAAGCCGGCTCCAAAGGTGGGACTACAGAGACCTCCCCGGCAGAACCCACAAAAAACAAACCCTCGGCAAACGCCAACCAGTCTGCGGCAACAACACCGGAACCCGCCGATGATCCGGCTAAAATAAAAACCGCTGACCAGTGCCGTGCGTATGCCGAAGCCAAGGTAACATGGCTCGAAGGTCAGGTCGGCACCCTGAGCTCAACGCAGAAAAAGTCTATTGAGGACATGTTCAATCAGACTTACCTCGAAATTAAGTCGGTCAAGGAAGCAAACCCGGATATGCCCAAAGCCGAACTGAAGGTCAAAGCGGAAGAAATGCTGGTTACCACCCGTTCAAACGCGCTGGAAGTACTCACCCCGGAGCAACGCGCCAAAATGGATTCCTGGCAGGCGGAGAATGACCCCAGTCTGCAGGATAAGGCCAAAGAGCGTGCCCTTGAGCAAACCGAAGAATTGGATGCCGTTGTCGGTCTTTCGGCTGATCAAAAGCAACAGGTCCTTGACTTGAATACCAATTTATGGAAAGAAGGTCGGGCATGGAAAACAGACAACCCGGAGGCCACTTCTGAACAGAAGAAAGCCTATGCCAAGGAAATGGCAACAAAACGTATGGAAGGTTACAAAACTATTCTGACCGAAGAACAGAAGACCAAGTTCATGGATTACCGCAAGACCCAGGGCGGTGACATGGAATAACCGCGGATTTCTCAAACCTTTATCAGCAGCCCGGGCATTGTCCAGGGCTTTTTTTTTCTAACCTCCGCAGCCGCTGCGGCATTCAAACCGAACCCAAACATCACCCAAACATCGCCCGAACCGCGCCCAAACCACAGCCAAACCACAACCAAACCACGCCCAAACCAAAGCCAAACCACAGCCAAACCACAGCCAAACCACGGCCTAAATTCTCGCAGTTATTCGCTGTCGCTAGGCCGGCCCGGGTTGCCTAAATTGCCGGATGATTCACATGGACTCTCCTAACATCCGCACTCCTGACCTGCTGATCGTTGAGCCCTGGTTCGGGGGAAGCCACCGCCGCTGGATTGAGGAATACCGTCAGCGAAGCGCGATGCAGATAGGGTTGCTCTCCCTGCCCGGCCGTTACTGGAAGTGGCGGATGCAGGGTGGAGCCCAAACCCTTGCCAGGCAATTTCGGGAACAGCATTGGCAACCTGCCCGGGTGCTGGTTTCCGATATGCTGGACCTTCCTGTTTTTCTTGGAATTCTGCGCCGGGAGCTCCACGGTATTCCCGTGGATTTGTACTTCCACGAAAACCAGGTGCTCTATCCCTGGTCAGCGTTGGATAAAGTCACGGGTTCCGCACGTGATAATGTTTACGGCTACCGCAATGTAGTTTCCGCAGTTGCCGCAGACCGTGTGTTTTTCAATTCCGGTTGGCATCGCCGCGCATTCCTCGACGCATTGCCCGCATTTCTGGATCAGTTTCCCGACCGCCGAGAAAAGCAGGCACTGCCAGCCCTGCGAAAAAAAAGTAAGGCCTTGCCGCTAGGCCTTGATCTCCATAGCCTGGACCACCTCAACGAGCCGGCACAGAATCCGAATGACAAGTCAGGGTCTGACCCTAAATTGCGGACTGCACCGGTGCTGCTGTGGAATCACCGATGGGAATACGACAAAAACCCCGCTCTATTTTTTGATACCCTGATCCGCCTCAAAGACCACTTCCTGTTTCGGGTGCTGGTACTCGGCCAGTCCCTGGGAGACCGGCAGGGTATTTTCGAAAAAGCACGTGAAGCGCTCCAGGATCGGATTTTGCATTGGGGGCCGGTTTCTTCCCGCAGTGAATACGCCGAATGGCTTCGGCAGGCAGACATTCTCCCGGTTACTTCGAGCCACGATTTTTTCGGAGCCTCTGTGGTCGAAGCGATGTACGCCGGTTGCCGGCCGATCTTGCCCAATCACTGGGTTTATCCGGAGCACCTCCCTGAGTCGCTGCGCCATCGCTATTGTTACGAAGGGCCGACGCAGTTTGAACCGGCGTTAATCAACGCACTCAACGAATTCCAAAAAGATGGGGAACATTACGATCCAACGCCGGTGCGTGAACGGCTGGGACGATTCGACTGGTCCGTGATGGCTCCTGTTTACGATCGCATTTTTTCTACTCCGTAAATACTTTTTGGTTCTAAAAAGGAGTAATCAGCGGGCTTCACCCCTGAGCTTTGGCCAGCACACGCTCGAGCTGCTGCAATGTTTCGTCGTGAATGTGGTGCTTTCCCCCGAACGTGAGCGTATTGACGTGAAGGCTGTTCCGCCGGGTCATGTCCTGAAAGTGCTGAATGCGTTCATCGGTGAGAAATGGGTCGCGATTTCCGTAAACATAATAAATGTTAGCCCGCTGAAGCTTGGGCAGATTTTCTACATCAGGTGGAAAATCACCAGCCCATAAGATAAGATTATCTATTGGATATTCTGATGCAGCAACCCAGCGCGAGACGGTGGCTGTGCCTTGCGAAAAGCCAAGAACATTGACCATGGTTTCCGGCGAAAGCCGATGCGTGCAGACCCGGTAAAGCGCGTCCAGATAGTTGCGCTGGTCGTCTATCTCGGCCAGGCGGTCTTCTTTGGTCATCCAGGTTGCACCAACATCTCCGCTGAAGCCGTCCAGGTAAAAGCGCGAAAGGGCTTCCGGTGCAACAATCAGGTTGCGTCCGTTGTCCAGCGTGGCAAAAGATTTCAGAAATTTTCCGGCCAATTGCCCGTAGCCGTGACAGACGATCCAAAGCGCACGGATATCTTCATGGGCTTCGCCAAGCACATAATACCGGGCGCTGCGCCGGATCGGCAAACGGAGTTCCTTCATGACCGCGCGCTCTTTTTCATCGTTTCCTGAATAGAGTCCCACATACTCTGCGGCACGGCGTCCAGAGCACTGAATTCACCCGCGCCCTGCAGCCATTCGCCGCCGTCAATGGTCACCACTTCACCATTCATGTAAGTGCCGAAATCGCTAACCAGGTAGGCGGCCAGGTTGGCCAATTCCTGGTGGTCGCCGGCGCGCCTGAGGGGTACCCTTTTGGTTAGGTCAAATTGGTCTTCCATACCGGGAGGGATAAGCCGTGACCAGGCTCCTTCGGTCGGGAATGGTCCCGGTGCAATGGCGTGAAAGCGAATGCCGTATTTAGCCCATTCCACAGCCAGCGAGCGGGTCATGGCCAGAACACCGGCCTTGGCGCAGGCTGAAGGCACTACATAGCCTGACCCTGTCCAGGCGTAGGTGGTCACGATGCTCAATACTGCGGCAGGCTGATCGTTGGCAATCCTGTGCTTGCCAAAGGCCAGCGTGCAGTTGTAACTCCCTTTGAGCACAATATCTACGA
>JANNSM010000376.1:0-4352 GCA_031402635.1 Bacteroidota bacterium
GAAAAGTAGCCCTGACCAAAGGCTGCTGGCGCCGCAACCATGGCACTTGCCATTGCTAAAAGGCGCATTTGCTTAAAAAAGTACATCAGGATAATTTTATTGAAGGGAGGCGGTATGCACTTCCCGGATGAAAGATTTCACCGCCAAAATTGCCGGGATGGCGTTACGCCAGGATTAGTGCAGGGTCAAACAATTCGAAATTCCGCTGATGCTGAAGGTTAGTCGAATGCGATGGAAATGTAAAGGAAGCTTAACCCTGCATTAAGGCTGTTGATAACCAACTTTTGAAGAACCTGCTCTGCTGAAATTCCGAGGACTTATGAACAGCATAATCAACAATCCCGGTCCTCAACGCTGGCTAAATATGGCAACAAGCCAGTTACGGCCATCCGCACGCTCAGGAACCCTCAACTTCTTTCTATCCGGAAGCTTTTTTCTGGTACATTGATTTGAGGACCTGAACAATAGGAGGTAAGATGGAAAGAAAGATAATACCAAAAATCACGAGGGTAAAGTTGTGTTTGACCGCAGGAATATTGCCGAAAAAGTATCCCGCCATTAAAAATCCACCGACCCAGGCCGCGCAACCGACAATATTGAAAACAATGAATCGCCGGTAATTCATCGTACCTACTCCTGCTACAAACGGGGCGAATGTTCTAATAATCGGAATGAAACGCGCAAAGATGATAGCCTTGCCGCCGTGCTTTTCATAAAACGCATGCGTTTTGATCAAATACTCCTTTTTTATAAAACGGTAGTCTTTTTCAAACACCTTCATTCCAAGGTACTTCCCGATGTGATAATTAACCGTGTCGCCGATGATTCCTGCCGTCAGGAGCAGGAAAAACAACAACGCAATATCAAGATCCCCTTTTGCCGCAAAAGCGCCGGAGGCAAACAACAGGGAATCTCCCGGCAAAAACGGCATGATGACCAGCCCCGTTTCGACAAAAATAATAGCAAATAATATTACATACGTTATATTGCCATAAGTTACAATCATTTCGCTCAGGTGCTCATCCAAATGCAGGAATATGTCAATAAAACTTTTGAGCAATTCCATAAAGATTCAATAGTTAGGCAGATAATAGTCTGTTGACGGTTTCTAAAGGGTCAGGTGATGTAACAAAAAGGCCCGCGGGTTTGCGCGGGCCTTTGCCGTACCGGAGGTGGGACTCGAACCCACACAATGTTGCCATTACTGGATTTTGAATCCAGCGCGTCTACCAGTTCCGCCACTCCGGCTAAGATTTCCCGGGAAACGCCCGGGAGCGCAAATATAAAAGGAACCGGCATTATTGTCGTCGTTTTTCGCCTGCTATTCTCCCGGTTTACCAGCCCGAACGTAACGCGGAGCCGGGAGCCCGGAAACAACGGCTGCGGCAAGCGGAGGGAAAGCAAGCGCCATCACTTCATACAAGTCGTTGGTGTTGGAAGAAACCAATACCGTTACCACATCGCCGGCAAAGAGCTTCCCAAACCGGTCATAAATAGAGTAGTGGATGGAAATCTCCCGGGCAAAAGTGCCTGTGGCCCGGTCCAGGCAATGGGCGTAGTTGGTCCGTATTTCCAATTGATTGACAAAAATGAAAAGGTCTGTCCCGTAATTCTCATAGAAATAAGTCAGCGCTTCCGGACTGATGAGCTCTGCGTGCATAAAACGCCGCCCTTCCAAAGGTCCAAGCAATGCTCCTTCTTTAAAATAAGGATCAGGCTGGTCGTCTTCCGGCAATGTCTGTTCTCCTCCTGTTTTTTCCCGGACCCAGCGACCGATAGCACTAAACGGATTTTCCGCACCGGCATCTGCTGGTCCGGACGGCTGAGCACCTGGCTGAGAACCAGCCGGCGAAAGCGCTGCATTTACTCCCCAAGGGCTGCTATAGCGATAGCGCACCGCCGCGTATAAACGCATGAGGTCCGGGTTTTTATCCGGCAGGGTGTCCAGAATAATCCGGTGGGCACTGTACAGGTCCATGACCGATGCCGCCACGTTGCCATCCAGGCTGTAGCGCAGCGTCTGTTGGATTTGGGGAAGGGTTTTGTGATTGTATTTGGCCAAATCGTGGTCTGCATCCGACAGGTAATACGTCATGTCGAAAGGGATGATCATGGCCCGGCGATACTCGGGCACAAACTCAGCAGATGCCGTGTCAGCAACTTCGGAAACCAAAGTTCCCGGCTTAGAAAAGGATTCATCTCCCGATTTTGCCGGGGAAATAGAACTGTTTTGAGCGAAAAGCTCCCCGCCCGGCAAAACGAGCAGGACCACCCAAAAACCGGCGGCAACCAGCGAAAACCGGCCGCATGTAGGCGGCTGAGCCTTCATTTTCCGCCGAATCGTTCCTGAATAATCTCCAGGATATCGCTTCCAAAAGCAAAGACCATAAGCGCCAGAATGACGACCATCCCAAAGACCTGGGCTTTTTCCATGAAACTGTCCGGCAGTTTGCGCCCCATCAGCGTTTCGATGAAAATGAACATGATATGCCCGCCATCAAGGGCCGGTATGGGCAATATGTTCATGAAAGCCAGGATCATGGATAAAATTGCCGTGAGCCACCAGAATTTTGCCCAGTCCCAAACAGGACCATAAATACGGGCTATGCCAATCGGGCTTTCGATGGATTTGGCAAAAGGCACCTCACCGGTAAAGATTTTCCCGATTGCTTTGGCGTTAAAATACAGCCAATTCCACGCGTCACCTGCGCCATAGCGAATAGCGGCCGTGGTGGTATAAGATGTTGTTTCGGTATGAACCAACCGGATTTCGGGTAGAAAACCGATCCTGCCGCCCGTATCCACAGCACTTTGCAGGGCAACCATTTGCCCGTTGCGATCAAGTTCAAGTTGAACGGAATCGCCCTTTAATGTTGCCAGTGTTTCTACCAATTGCCCGAAAGCAAAAAGCGGCTTTCCATCCACTGAGGTTATCCGGTCGCCCGGTTGCAATCCCGCACGGGCGGCAGCAGAAAGTTCGGGAGCCAACAGCGAATCCACATAAACATTGTTGCGCATCTCCAAAAATCCAGTGATGCCCGAGCGCACTTTGTTGAAATGGGTAGAAGGAATCTGGATGGTCACCAACTGGCCATCGCGTTCGACCTGCATTTCGCCTCCGAAGAAAATCCGGAAATTGGCCATGTAATCCTCAAAGCGATCATAGGATTTACCATTGACCATCATGAGTTTATCGCCGGTTTTAAATCCGTACTCCCGCGCAGTTTGATAAGCGTAAATGCCTTCTTTGTTAAACTCCGATTGCGGGATATAACTTTTCTGGTAGTGGCCCAGATAAAATGCGTAGAGCGATATGCCGAGTATAGCGTTCATCACCACTCCGGCAACCATGACGATGAACTTCTGCCAGTTGGGCTTGGACCGGAATTCCCAGGGTTCAGGTTCCTGTTTAAGCTGCTCTTTGTCAAGACTTTCGTCAATCATCCCGGCGATTTTGACATAACCGCCAAGAGGAAACCAGCCAATTCCGTATTCGGTATGTCCCCGTTTGATGCTAAACAGCTTGTAGCCGCCAAAGTCAAAGAATACGAAGAACTTTTCGACCCGGATTCCGAACGCTCTGGCCGCAAGAAAGTGGCCGAGTTCGTGGATGGTTACCAAAATGGACAGCGCCAGGATGAGCTGTCCGGCCATAATCAGGATTTCCATTGGATTCATGCAAATAAGGGCTTTGAGGAAGGCGGGGCAGGTAAAACGGCTGATTCGCCGGGCCCGGAATGGTCCATAAGGACGCAAAAATAAGGTTTATTCTACGGAAGCCGGTCCGGATGAGAACCAGAGAAAGCGGGTTTAGCTTTCTCTTAACACAATCCTTACCCCTGTCTCACCAAAACCTGCCTGTTCAGCTTTTTTCCAGGGAAGGTTCAAGGTAGGGTTTCAGCGCATCCGCGATCTGGCGGTTGTTGGCCAGCCTCGCTACTTTGTTTTGGCCACCGAGTTTGCCGCTGGCCCGCTGATAGTCGCGGAATCCCCCGGGTCGCACAGGATGGATGGCCAGAGGCTCAAGGATAGAACCATTAATCAGGTCGTTGTAATAAGAATTGCGGGAGCGCATCGCCAGGTCTAGCCGTTCAACCACTTTTTCCGGCGAATCGGGATTTCGACCAAATTCAACAAACCACTCATGCCGGGGCATTGCCAGGCCATCTCCCATAAAAGGCGCTACCGTGAACTCTACGACGTCCAAACCCAACTCCTTACGCACGGCTTCCATCGCCCCTTCCACCTCTTCAGCAATCACATGTTCCCCGAAAGCGGAGATGAAATGCGCAGTCCGGCCGGTAACAACAATGCGGCAAGGGTCAAGGGAAAGGAAGCGAATGGTGTCACCG
>JANNSM010000377.1:0-9232 GCA_031402635.1 Bacteroidota bacterium
CATCGCGGTTGATGGCCTGGAGGATGACCGTTGGAATGGAAGCTGTCAGCGATTTGGTCTGAAAGCTTTTGGGTGTTCCCGGCTGGCTGAGCTGACCGAAGACCAGTGGGCTCAGCAGCAGGGTACACCAGGCAAGGAGTAGGGATTTTCGCATTATTATTTCTTGATTTAGAGGGAATTGGTTCGCTTATCAAATATTGGCAGACTGCAATAATATTACGGACAAAACACAAGGGTAAACAATGCGGAATAAGTATTGTGTAGAAGATTGATAAGGACTAAAAAATATATCGTCACTTAATTACATATTAAAGGCTTTTCCATTTTTATGCACAAATGCTTTCGGTTCTTGCCAATAGAACGGTTTCCCGTACTGGTTTACAAGGGATTGCGCATTTTATCGTGTAAATTCGCTCCCCCGGTTACGGCACGTATTTTGAAAGAAACATCCCATGCAGTACAAGAACAAATCCGGAATACTTACCGCACTGATTTTCCTCTCCCTTGCGGCCGGGGCGCAACTGCCTCTGGTGTGGACCAATCAGGAAAAAACAACCATTCAGGAATATTGGTACCCCGGGGGCAATAAAGATTCCGTTCAGCTCTGGACCACCCAGGAAATCTGGCACGATAAGCAGGGCAAACCGCTACTGGGTGTATTAACCGGCAAAGAGGGAAACGATCAGCGCGTGAATTTTCGCTACAATGAGCAGGGCGACCTGGTGGAGCGTATCCACCGGATGGCCGATTCCACCGAATTGATTTATACCTGGAAATACAAATACGACGACAAAGGCCGCAAAATCGAAGAAACTTCTTTTGACCACGAAGAGAAACTGATCTCCCAGTTGATCCGGGTTTACGATGATCAGGATCGCTTAACCGATGCGGCTATGTTTGTGCGCAGATTGCCCGAATATCAAAGCTGGCAATACCTGGACAAAGAAGATGGTTTGAAAAAACACGATCCGCAATTCCTCTCTTATGGTCCACGGCATTTTTATTTCAACTGGTCGGAGCGGATTTTCCTCGAATACCTCAATCCGTTCAGCCTGATTCCCTCTGAAGATGTTTTCCAGCGCTACAAGTATTACTACAACCAAGAGGGTAAAATGGCGCGTGCAGAGTTGTTTGACCAATTGCGCACCCTGGTTGAAGATGACGAATTCTTTTATGACGGCAGGGGTCGGGTGCGATCCCTGAAAAGTAATATGCCGCTAGATTCTGCCACACTGGTCTGGGATTTTCAGTACGGCGATCTGGGCGAAATCAAACTGTCTCGTTTTGTCAATATGTCGGATCAATCTATTGTGCAGATGTTCAAGACCGAGTTTATCATGGAAGGCACACAGGTGAGTGTCCAAAAAAACATTCTGGTCAAAAATATCCGGGACTATGTTTATTACGACAAACAAAACCACCTCATTACCCGGGAGCTGAGGGATATTTTTGATGCCCTTTTGGAGAGTCAGATCTTCAGCCCGGACGGCCGGATTAGCGAAGGCCGCAAGTACATTGATAATGAGGTGCTTGAAGTGGTGAGACGTTATTCCTACCAACCCTGACCAGACTCCCGGGACGGAACGCCGGCACTTTTATAACCCTTCGACCAAGGCGCACCACCGCCCTTACCGGCAAAGGTTTGCCACTTCCTCCGTACCTTTCCGATCTTGGTGCAAGCTATGGCACGACTGAGCCCTTACGTCATTCGTTTTATTCTGATGTCCCTGCTCCTGCCGGTGCTTTTGGCTCTGGTCGGGTGGTTGTATTTTGACGATGTCAAGGCAAAAAGTTTTTATTACCGGCTGATTTCATCCAACCTGATGACTCACCTGGACGGGGCCGAAATTTCCTGGAATGACGATTCGCTTTCGGTTAAGCTCAACAACCGGGATTCGCTGGTTACCTGTGCGCCGTTTAGCGCAAAAAACTATCATAAAGCCCTCTACGATTTTCATCATCTTGACGGCTCTGTGATCGAGTTGGATGTGCCCTTCAAGTCCCTTTCGCCCTATATGCAAAAGGTCATGCGCAAAATTCCAGAGCTCGATTTGCGCGAAATGCGGTCTCCGCAACCCGGACAATTGCAATTTCAACTGAACGAAACGAGTTGGCTGCACTACACGGCGGACCCGGATAAAATTCCGGAGGGCGGAACCGGCCTCCGCAAGATGGATGACCACTGGTATGTGCTGGAAGAGTCACCCTGAGCGGAAGCGGAAAGGATTCCATTTTTAAAGTTCGAATGGCGGTGCTCCCGGTGATCGCGGAATATCTTCGCGATGCGGACCGTTGGTCTGTGGTTGAACGTTTAATATGGACGAATTCATGCAGGCTGCCATTGACGAAGCCAAAGCCGGGCTGGCAGAAGGCGGCATCCCTATCGGATCGGTGTTGGTGAGGGATGGAAAAATCATCGGGCGCGGCCACAACAGAAGGGTACAGCAAGGCGACCCGATGGCCCATGCCGAAATTGATTGCCTGCGACAGGCCGGCAGGGTTGGCGATTACCGCGGAGCCATACTCTACTCAACGCTGATGCCCTGCTACTTGTGCGCCGGGGCCGTGGTTCAGTTTGGCATCCGGGAAGTGATTGTGGGTGAAAGCCGCACCTTTACGGGTGCAGCAGAACTGATGCTTGACCACGGTGTGGAAATAACCGATCTGGATCTGGACGAATGTGCCGGGATGATGCAGGAGTTTGCAAAAAAAAATCAGGAGCTCTGGCAAGAAGATATCGGCGGGGCGGAACCAACAGCATGAAGACTGCAGGCCGGGAGAGTAAAAGTTCCAGCAACCAGCCCCGCCTAAACGCCGGCAAAAAGGGTCGTGTTGCCGTTATCGGTTCGGGCGTAGCCGGTTTGGCAACGGCTATAAGGCTGGCGTCGGACGGGTACCGTGTCCAGGTTTTTGAAACTGCCGGGCAGCCCGGCGGCAAAGTTGGCGAGCACTGGGAATCCGGTTACCGTTTTGGCCTTGGACCTAGCTTGTTCACCCTTCCCGAATTGCTGGATGACCTTTTCCGCTATGCGGGAGCTGACCCGGATCAATATTATCGCTATCACAGACTTGATCTGATTTGCCGGTATTTTTTTCCCGATGGAAAAGTGCTCAACGCCTGGGCGGAGCCGGATCGGCTAGCCAAAGAATTTGAAGCCGTACTCGGGGAGCCGGCGGGCAACGTACACCGCTACCTCGCCAAAGTGAAGCGTATCTATGATTTGACGGAGCCGATTTTTCTACAATCATCGCTGCACGATTGGCGGACTTACTGGCGGGCGCCCTGGCTCAAGTCGCTTGCCGGCCTGCCCGGGCTCGACGCACTTAGAACCATGAATGCCAGCAATGAACGCCTGTTCAAGATGCCGAACAGCGTTCAGCTCTTTAACCGCTATGCAACGTATAACGGCTCTAACCCCTACAAAGCGCCGGCTACCCTGCAGGTCATCGGGCATTTGGAGTACAACCTCGGCGCGTATTTTCTGAACGGAGGAATGCGAACGCTTGTCAACGCCATGCATAAATTGGCCGTGGACCTGGGCGTGGAGTTTTTCTTTAACACGCCCGTTCAACAAATTCTGCTTTCTGAAGACCAAAAGATTGTCCGGGGAATTACCGCCGCTTCCCGCGAAATTCCGGCAGACCTGGTGGTCAGCAACATGGATATTGTGCCCACCTACCGGCAATTGCTTCCCGGCTCAAAGCACCCCGAAAAACTGCTCAACCAGCCCAGGTCCACGTCCGCGCTGATTTTTTACTGGGGCATGGACCGGGAGTATCCCGCGCTGGACCTTCACAATATCCTGTTCAGCAGCGATTATGAAGGCGAGTTTGGTCACCTCACCGAGACCAGAACCCTGTCGGACGACCCGACTGTTTACCTGTACATCTCGTCAAAAGCCGAGCCCGGACATGCTCCTCGAGGTGGTGAAAACTGGTTTGCCATGATCAACGTGCCCCATATCGCCGGCCAGGATTGGGACGAGCTTATCGAACGGGCCAGAGCCCAAATGATCCGCAAGATCGAATCAACACTTGGCCTCCCGGTAGCCGCTCACATCCGCACGGAACACCGGCTGGACCCAAGGGGCATCGCCGCCCGCACGTCTTCTCACCTGGGTGCCCTTTACGGCAACAGCAGCAACAACCGGTTTGCCGCTTTCCTCCGCCACCCCAACTTTTCCCGGAACATCCGGGGACTGTACTTTTGCGGCGGAAGTGTTCATCCGGGTGGCGGTATTCCGCTTTGTATGCTGTCGGCGCGGATCGTTTCCGAGCAAGTGCGTATTCGTTCATAGGTTGAATAAACGCCATTCCATTGTTGGATCATTTCCATGAGAAAGCATGAACAAACAGCAGGAAAAAATTGCTTTGTTGGTTCTGGTTATCCTGCATGTTGTGGGGCTGATCGGGTTAAATGTTGAGCGGTTTCGGTCCGATTTTGTTCCGCTGATCTGGATCAACCTGGTTTTTATTTTCTGTATTGTGCTTTCGCTGCACAGTAAATGGAACCGGAATTTCCTCTTTTTTATTTTGGGCGTTTTTGCCTTCGGGATTACCATCGAAGCATTGGGCGTAAGAACTGATGCCATCTTTGGCGCCTATTCCTACAAGAACAACCTGGGTTTTAAAATCGCCTCTGTTCCCTTTGTGATCGGGCTGAACTGGGTTGTGCTTACCTATTGCACCGGAGCGCTGGCCCGCAAGCTGGATCCCGATCTGGTGCCCAGAGTTATTGCCGGAGCCATCCTCATGGTGGGACTGGATGCGTTGATTGAGCCGTTTGCCATCCGTTATGAGCTCTGGGAATGGACGGGAGGGCATCCGCCCTTTCGCAATTATATCGGCTGGTTAGTTACCGCAGCCATTGCTCAGGTGGCCTATCACAAACTGCTTCACAAAACAGGCAACCCGATAGCTGTGCGGGCTTATATCATCCTGGTACTCTTCTTCGCGATGGATTTGTTGCTGGGAAAATTGCTGTAAGTCTTCAGGGCACTTCCCCGCGCCCTAAATTTGGCCGCGATTGGATACTCCCCGCCACTCTTCATCGCTGCGAAGTCTCCTGGGACAGACGGCCATTTATGGCCTGAGCACGGTCGCCGTTCGCCTGCTCAACTATGTCCTTGTTCCCCTGCACACCATTGCCTTTGCGGCAAACCAGGCTGATTACGGAATCATCTCCGAGCTCTATTCGTGGGTGACTTTTCTCAACGTAGTGTTCATGTACGGCATGGAGACCGCCTTCTTTCGTTTTGTGCAGTCTGACTCCGGGCGAAGGGCTGATGACACCCGGCGGGTTTTCGGCACGGCATTTACCTCCCTGCTGCTCACCACGGCTCTCGGAGTCGGATTGTTGATTGGAGGCTCCGAAGCCATTGCGGGATTTCTGCAATTGCCCGGGCAGGGCCGTTACGTGGTTTGGTTTGCCGCCATCATCGGGCTGGATACCCTGGCCAATATCCCCTTTGCCGCGCTGCGCCAGCAAGGACGGCCGGGGTATTACCTGGTGGTTAAAGTGCTCAATGTCAGCGTCAATGTGGGCCTCAACTTTTTCTTCCTGTGGCCGCTGGTGGCCGGCGACTACGGGTATTTCTCGGCTTTAGGATTCACCTATAATCCGGCAATGGGGGTAGGCTACGTTTTTCTGGCCAACCTGGCGGCGAGCGCGGTTACCCTGCTGGCACTTTTACCCCTTTTACTGCGTCTCCGGATGGCCTTTGACGTTGTACTCTGGAAAAAAATGATGGCCTATGGTTCTCCCTTCATCCTGGCCGGGTTGGCGGGAATGGTCAACGAAACCCTTGACCGCATTCTTCTGGTTCGGTGGCTGCCCGGCGATACATTGGCTAACCGGGCCCAGGTTGGCGTGTATTCCGCGGCTTATAAATTGTCCATTTTCATGACGTTGGCGGTGCAGGCTTTTCGGCTGGGTGCTGAGCCGTTTTTCTTCCGACTGGCCGGACAGCGGGATGCCCCTAAGGTTTATGCGCTGGTTATGCGCGGTTTTGTGCCGGTCGGCTGCCTGATCTTTCTGGGGGTTTCGGTCATGCTTCAACCGCTCAGTCATATTCTGGGAGCCAATTACCGGCAGGCACTCGGCGTGGTTCCGATCCTGCTCATGGCCAATCTCTTTCTGGGTATTTACTACAATCTCTCCATCTGGTACAAGGTTACCGACCGGACCGGAAGCGCCATTTGGCTATCGCTGATCGGCGCGGCGATCACCCTTGCCGGCAATGCCTGGGGAATTCCCCGATACGGTTACTGGGCATCTGCCTGGACCACCCTGGCTGCGTATGGCGGCATGGCGATTCTTTCCGGCTTCTGGGCCCGCCGCCATTACCCCGTTCCCTATCCAACAGCGCGGCTGTGCGGCCTTATTTTGGCGGCCACCCTGTTGTATCTGGTGTATTTTCAGGTCGAAATGCGGTTGCCCGCCGGGCGATCGGATGGGCTGTTGTGGCTGCTCCGCCTGGGGCTGCCGGCGTTGTTTGCCGCACTGGCCTGGCAAGTTGAAGGCCGGCGGTTTGTCCGGGAGCGCCGATCCTGATGCACAGACGGTATGTTCTATTTCCAAAACCCCTTCGACCTGAATATGATGACCAAGCCCCCCGCCCCCCTGACCGTGCGCATCGTCAACCGTTCCGGGAACCCGCTGCCGGCCTATGAAACGGCGGGAGCCGCCGGGATGGACCTTCGGGCCTGCCTGGATCAACCGCTGTTGCTGCAGCCCGGAGCGCGCGCGCTGGTACCAACCGGTCTGTTTGTTGAGTTGCCCGAAGGGTATGAGGCTCAGGTTCGCGGGCGGAGTGGTTTGGCGGTGCGGCACGGCATCGGCCTGGTCAATGCCCCCGGAACCATTGACAGTGATTACCGTGGCGAGGTGAAGGTGCTGCTGATCAATTGGGGGCAGGAACCTTTCGGAATTGCGCACGGTGACCGGATCGCGCAGATGATTGTCGCTCCGGTGGCCCGGGTTTTGTGGCACGAAGCGCAGTCCGTTGGGGAAAGCTCGCGTGGTCCGGGGGGATTCGGGCATACCGGTGTTTCCTGATTTTCGGCGGCTTTTTAAAGCAAGTACCTGCTGCTGTTGACACGGCTTTCGTCCTTGAACCGACGGGAATGGTGCAACTTTGCCGGAAGTCTTTTTTTCGCCGATTCTGCATGAAGTATTTCACCAAAATCCTGCCCGCCTTTACTTTCCGTTTTCTGATGCTGGCACTCATTGCTCCCCTGGCAGGTGTTCTGCCCGGCTGTTCAACAAGCAAGGAGGCCCGGATTTCGGAATCTCCGGGAGATGGTGAGGAATTGCCGGACGGTGAGCGAAGCGAAAAGCAGGACCGGGATAAAGCGATCCGGGCACAATTGGAACTTGACTTTATCGAAGGAGTTCGGGCAAGGCAACTCGGCGATCCGGCCCTGGCCGAAGCCCGGTTTCAGGATGTGCTAAATGCCGACCCAAACAATGCGGCCGCTTTTTTTGAGCTGGCCAGGCTGCGATTTGAAGCCGGTGATATCAGCAAAGCCATTCCCCTGGCCCAGCGCGCTACCCAGATTGATCCGGCCAACCCCTATTACACCGAGCTGTATGCCGACATGCTCACCCTGACCAATCAGTATGACAAGGCCGCCGAAGCCTTCAGGAATCTGGCAGCGCTGAGACCTGACAACCCGGAGCCCTATTTCCAGATGGCCTACACGCTTCAGCAGGCCGGCCAGCTCGGCGATGCGCTGAAGGCTTATGAGGAAGTAGAAAATAAGTTTGGCGCGGAGCCCAGCCTCCTGCTCGAAAAACACCGCATTTACCTGCAACAGGGCAAACTGGATAAAGCCGCAGCAGAGCTGGAAAAGCTGGTGGAAATGCAACCGGAAGATCCCCAGTATTACGAAATACTGGCCCGTATTTACGAAAGTGATAATAAACCGGACAAAGCCGCAGAAGTGTTTGAAAAGCTGTTGGCCCTGGAAGGAAGCAATCCAACATTGCTGCTGCAGGCTGCCAGAATCTACCGCAGCAAAAAAGATGTTGTGCGCTATCAGGCGCGGGCGCGCGAAGCCTTCGATGCCGGCCAGGTTCCCATTGATGCCAAAGTTGATTTTTTGCTTCCCTGGATTGATTCGCTGGGCACCGGTTTTGCCACCCGCGATTTTGTTTTCGACCTGAATCAGCGCATGATTAACGTGCATCCGGATGATCCCAAAGCCCATGCACTTTACGGCGATTTTCTTTTCCACGACAAGAAACTGGCGGAAGCCAGAGCCAGTTACCTGAATTCGCTGGCGATTGAACAAAACATTTTTGACGTTTGGCGCCAGGTGTTTGCCATAGACCTTGACTTGAAACAAAATGATTCGCTCCGGGCCGTTACTTCCCGCGCATCGGATATTTTCCCCAACCAGGCAGCGTCGTTTTATTTCAACGGGTACGCCAACCTGCAACTGGACAACCCGGACGAGGCCATTCGCAGCCTGAAACGGGCGCTGCCCATGAGCATTGGCAATTCACCACTGCGCGCCGACATTTTTTCGCTCCTTGGAGATGCTTATCACAGCCTTGGCGATGATGCCGGTTCGGACGAAAACTATGCGAAGAGTCTGGAGCTGGAGCCGGATAATGCCTTCGTGTTGAACAATTACAGCTATTACCTGGCGTTGCGCAAGGAGAATCTGGATTTGGCATCGGCGATGGCAGCAAAAGCCAATGAACTTTCGCCGGGCAATTCTTCCTTTGAAGACACCTATGCCTGGGTGCTCTATCAGGATGGAAAGTATGAGCAGGCCCGGATCTGGCAGGAAAAAGCCATGGCCAACGGAGGGGATTCAAGCCCTGTTCAAAACGAACACTACGGAGATATCCTTTTCCGTTTGGGTCTCGAAGACCGCGCGGTGGCGGCCTGGCAACGCGCCCGCGAACTCGGCGCCGGTTCGGAAAACCTGAACCGCAAGATCAGCGAGCGCCGATTGTATGAGTAGGATTCTAATTGGTCTTTGCCTCGCCTCGCTTTTCTGGGCTTCCTGCAAAACAACCCGGATTGCCGAAACAACCCCTTTCCGGAGCCCGGAGCCCGATGAACTCTGGCTGGCGCTCGATACCACCCGTTTTGACTACCGGACCTTTTCGGCAAAAGCCGATGTGGAGATGGAAGACGAATCCGGAAAAAGCAGCGCCATTGCCTTTTTGCGGATGCAGCGGGACAGCGTGATCTGGATTTCGCTGCGAAAAGCCGGC
>JANNSM010000378.1:0-5265 GCA_031402635.1 Bacteroidota bacterium
CCGCACTTTTTGTTCAACACACTGAACAATCTTTACTCCCTGACGCTGACCAAAAACGACCGGGCTCCGGAAATTGTGCTAAAGCTTTCGGCCATCTTGCGCTACATGCTTTATGAGTGCAACGAAAGAATGGTATTTCTCAACAAAGAGATTGAGTACCTTCAAAATTATATTGAGCTGGAAGAACTGCGACAGGACGGATCCAACATCATCACGCTGCAGGTTCAGGGAAACACCGACCGAAAAATGATTGCTCCTTTGTTGTTTACCCCTTTGCTGGAAAACGCCATAAAACACGGGCTCAACCGGACCACGTCTAATGCGTGGGTGAGAATGAATCTGTTGGTGCGGGAGATGGATCTGGAATTCAATATCGTGAACAGCAAAAGCGCAATAAAAGGTCCGCAAGCGCCAGTTCCGGGCCTTCGCAGCGGGGGAATTGGACTTCTGAATGTAAAGCGCCGCCTCGATCTGGTCTATCCCAACCGGCACACTTTTTCGATCACCGAAAACCCGGATACGTACACGGTCAACCTTAAACTCACCCTTGCAGAATGATACGCTGCCTGATCGTGGACGATGAGCCACTGGCACTCGATATTCTGGAAAACTATATCCAGCGAGTTCCTCATCTGCAATTGGTGCAACGGTGCAAGCATGCGCTGGAGGCTTATGATTTCCTGCAGCGCGAGAGTGTGGACCTGATCTTCCTGGACATCCACATGCCGGAACTAACCGGCATTGATTTTCTGAAATCGCTTTCCAACCGGCCCCAGGTCATCTTCACTACGGCTTATTCTAACTATGCCATGGAAGGTTTCAACCTGGACATCCTGGATTACCTGCTGAAACCAATTGCCTTTGACCGTTTCCTGAAGGCCGTTGACAAAGCCTCCCGGATTTTGGCACCCGAGCCCGAAAATGTTGCCGATTCCGGCGAGGATTTTTTGTTCGTCAAGACCGATGGCAAAATGGTCAAGGTCCGGTTTGATGATGTGCTGTTTGTGGAAGGGATGAAAGACTATGTGAAAATTCAGATGACCGATCAGCGACTGGTGGTGCACCAGACCATGAAAAACATGGAACGCGCCTTGCCAGCTGAGCGCTTCCTGCGCATTCATAAAAGCTTTCTGGTTGCGGTGGACAAAATTGAAACCCTCGACGGCAACCTGGTTGGCGTAGGAAAACATCAACTCGCCGTCGGCGCCAACTACCGCGATGACCTGCTGGCCCATATCCAGCGACACAACCTTCCCGACCGTTGAACGCACTGCCCCAGACATTCCGGTTGGCATTGCTGATCTGGCTGGGTTTGGGGATGCTCGCCTTTGGCCTTTCCCTGAGAATCCGCGCACCTTACGGCCGTCATCTCAGCAGCGGGTGGGGTCCTACCCTGTCTAACCGGCTGGGCTGGTTCCTCATGGAAATTCCGGTGCTGCTGGTCTTCAACGGTTTTTTTTTCGGGGGAACAGGACCTAAAACTCCTGTGCACTGGGTCTTTGCCGGCTTGTTCAACCTGCACTACGTTTACCGGGCGCTGATCTTCCCCTTCCGGCTGCGCACGGGAAGCAAGCGAATGCCTTTGGCCGTTACCGGGATGGCCATCGGATTCAATCTGGTGAACGGCTACTTTTTAGGATATTGGCTGGGGAACCTGGCCGTCGGTTATGACCTTAGCTGGTTCGGCGATCCGCGCTTTCTGGCGGGAACGGTCTTGTTCGGCTCAGGCCTGGCGCTGAACTGGTGGTCTGATAATCGCCTGATCAACCTGCGCTCCCCAGTCCAAACCGGTTATCGCATTCCCCGCGGAGGAATGTTTGAGCGCATTTCCTGCCCCAATCACTTCGGAGAAATGGTGGAATGGGCGGGTTTTGCTTTGCTCACCTGGTCGGCTCCCGCTGCTGTTTTTGCCGCCTGGACGGTGCTGAACGTATTGCCCCGCTCCCTGGCTCACCACCGGTGGTACCGGGAAAAATTTGCGGACTACCCCAAACGGAGGAAAGCGGTCTTTCCCGGGTTGCTGTAATCGATTATCGAAAATTGATTTTCGCTACTTGTTTTTCGCTACTTGTCTTTCGCTAAGCCGGAGCTAAGCCGGCAGTTTACTGCGGCAAAAGCGCCGCAAGCTGCGACTCCAGTTCGGGGCTACGAAGATTCCGAGCGATGATTTTACCCTCAGGGTCGAGCAGGAAATTTGCGGGAATGCTTTCGATTCCATAAAGCCGGGCTACATCACTGCGCCACCATTTGAGGTCAGAAACCTGTGTCCAGGGCAGACCGTCCTGCTGAATGGCCTGTAACCAATAGCCGCGCTCGCGATCCAGGGAAACTCCCAGAATGGTGAAATTGCGGTCTTTGTACAACTCGTAGGCCACTTTCAGGGCAGGATTTTCCTGGCGACAGGGGCCACACCAGCCGGCCCAAAAATCAATGAGCACATATTTTCCGCGCAAATCGGAAAGCTTGACCGTGTTGCCATCGGGATCAGGGAGGCTGAAATCAGGTGCTGCCGCCCCGATTTGAGTGCTGGCAATTTTTGTCAGGTAAGTGGCGATGTATTCCGCATATGGGGATTCCGGCTGAGCCGCACTCAGTTTGGCGCTCAGCGACTGAATTTCTTCAGGCGTGTACAACTGGGCCTGACGGTTGGCCCAGGCGGCGTAAGCTCCGGCCGGCTTATCCAGGTTGTCCAATGGCCATTGTTTCTGATAGCTGGATTTAGCAGCAACATTGGCGTTTAACTGGTCAATGACACCCTGAATCTGCACCACAAGGCCGGCGGTATCCGCCATGCCTCCCGCGGCACTGTTGATCAGGTTTTGATACTCGGTCTGAAGAGCAAGACCTTGCTTGTCAAAAGTCCGCATTTCATCAATATAGGCCATCAGGAGGTCGTGGCTGGGTGAACCCTTCAGTTCTAGCATTGGCAAACTATCTACATAGGCGACGAGCTCCATTTTGGCATTTTCCATGAAGACCGGAGCAGCCTGATCCAGGTCGCCGAACCGGATGAAGTGCATTCTCGGCCCTTCGAGCTTTCCTTCAAACTCAAAAAGTCCTTCCACAATTTCCGTGGAATCAACCGTCTCGATATCGCCGTCTGTCTGCAAAATGAGGTAGGCAAGCCCGTTATCCAGGCCGTTGATTTTGCCTTCAATCTTGTACCCGTCTCCGGCCGAACCCGAAGAATTGCAGGAACTGAACGAAAAACCTAGCCCAAAAATCCATACGGCGTTAATAATCAAGAACTTAATTCTACTAATCATATTTATTTGGGGATAATTATTGGGGTATTCGATGGTCAATTTGGCTGGCGCGGGCGCATGCACGATTTGGTTGGCTGATCGGAGAGATTTTTCAAATGCCCGGTGTTTTACAGCCAAATGAGCGGCAAAGTTAACGGAGATTGCCATAAGTTGACGGCGTCAATATTTCATTAAACGGACCTCCCCTTGCTTATCTTGGGACCACAAGGGGGTTCCCTTATATTTGAGTGTTGCTGCGGCTGAATCTGAACATTCCCCAACCGACCTATGGAATCCACTCCGGTTAAATCCCTCCATGTTTCGCGCATGGCCGAGTCGCTGATCGGCTCAGAAATCATCAAACTAGCCGGCGAAGTCCGGGCGCGCATGGCCCGCGGGGAGCAGGTTTACAACCTGACTATTGGTGATTTTGATCCCGCAGTTTTCCCGATTCCAAACGGGTTGCTGGAAGGTATCATCGAAGCCTACCGGCAGGGCGAAACCAATTATCCGCCGGCCAACGGCGTGGCGATTCTCCGCGATGCGGTTTCCGCTTTTCTGGCCCGGCGGCAAGGATTGACCTATGATTCCGAAAGTATCCTGATCTCGGCCGGTGCGCGTCCCATCATCTACGCTATCTACCGAACGCTGATTGACGACGGCGACCGAATTGTTTACCCGGTACCCTCCTGGAATAACAACCATTATACTCACCTTTCGTCGGGAAAGGGCATTGCGCTGCAAACCCGACCTCAGGACGGGTTCATGCCTACCGCGGAGTTGCTCAAGCCTCACCTGAAGGGCGCTACCCTGCTGGCCTTGTGCTCGCCGCTAAATCCTACCGGCACGGCTTTTCATCCGGAGGGGCTCGCACAAATCTGCGACCTTGTGCTGGAAGAAAATGCGCGCCGCAGTCCGCAGCAAAAGCCGCTATACGTCATTTATGACCAGATTTACTGGACCCTTACCTTCGGCGAAACCCGGCACGCTGATCCCGTCAGTCTGCGACCGGAAATGCGGGATTATACCATTTATGTTGACGGTATTTCGAAAGCCTTTGCCGCCACCGGCGTGCGTGTCGGTTGGGGATTTGGCCCGGCGCCCATCATCGCTAAAATGAGGGCCATTCTTTCGCATGTCGGAGCGTGGTCTCCTAAAGCCGAGCAGGTTGGAACAGCCCATTACCTGGGCAATGACCAGGTTGTTGACCGGGACATCGAAACGATGAAATCGGCGGTTGAATCAAGGCTGACCGCCCTGTACAAGGGTTTTGACCGACTGGAGCGCGCGGGCTATCCGGTGGGTGCTATTGCTCCCCAGGGCGCTATCTACCTCACCTTGCGTTTTGACCTTGTCGGCCGCACCACGGCTTCGGGGGAATCCCTGCAAACCATGAGTGACGTTACCCGTTTCCTGCTTGAAGAGGCCAAACTCGCCGTGGTGCCTTTCACCGCTTTTGGAGCGCCGGCGGATTCGCCCTGGTACCGGCTATCGGTGGGCACGCTTCAACTGGAAGAAGTGGATCAGATTCTGGAGCACGTTGAAATGGCCTTAAACCAATTGAAGGGATAATCAAAGAGCGGGTCAATTCGGCTTGACCAGACGGGGTTGAACGGTATCTTCGGGCTTCGTCGGTGCCAAGCCATACCGGCAACAAATCTTCGAATTCATGCACAATTATGCCAAGCCCATGCTGCGCGATGGAGCGCTCCAGAGCAAGAACATTTTTCTGACCGGAGGAGGCAGCGGTCTGGGTAAATCCATGGCCCGCTATTTTCTGCAACTCGGCGCCAGGGTTTGCATTGCAAGCCGGAGCATGGACAGGCTGCGCGAAGCGGCGGATGAACTGTCGGCGGCTACGGGCGGCGAAGTTCTTCCACTGGCCTGTGACGTCCGGGATTACAACGCTGTGGAATCAGCGCTTGCCCAGGCAATAGAGCGTTTTGGTAGTGTGGATGTGTTGGTCAACAATGCCGCCGGCAATTTCATCTCCCAGACCAAGGATCTGAGCGCGCGCGGC
>JANNSM010000379.1:0-2073 GCA_031402635.1 Bacteroidota bacterium
CGAAGAGCTAGCAAATCTTGGATCGAAAGAAATGAGAAGGAAGCTGAAAAATTATCCATTGGCGAGCAATTGACCGAGCTTCGATTGAAAGCTGGTCTCACGCAAGCGGAAGGCGCTTGCATTCGTTGCTTCAAAGTTTACGAGGAAATGATTGGTTTTAAGTACTGCGGTGATGAGTCCGGCGCCGGACTAAATTTTCAGATGAATGCAGACTTAATGAACCAAAGAGTGTCGAATATCCAATGGATGTGCCAGGCAATATCCTGATGGTGTGCCACTCGCTTAACCCGGAGCAGCTCAAGTTAAATGAGGAATATCCAGTGGCACACGATGGTGTCAATCCTTGTTTTTCTCATTCTTCTTTTTTCTGTAGGAATCCCCCGTCAAAGCGATGTGAAGGGTGCCGTTTTTAAGTTTGTCGACAACGGCATCAAGGGCGAGCTCGTCGTCGATAATCTCCTTCCAGTTAGCGAGCGGAAGTTGGCTAGTAATCATTGTGCATTTTTCTTGACGCTCTTCTAAAAGATCATGCAGGTCTTGCACTATAACAGCGGGAAGTTTCTTGAGGCCCACGTCATCAATAATTAAGAAATCTGTTTTGATGAGGCGATCTCGAAGTTTGAGGTAGGTGCCATCTGTTCTCGCCATGAGGAGTTTTTCCATAAAAACGCTGAGGCCAAAAAATGCTGTGCTGTAACCGTGCCGACAAGCATGGTTGCCAAGCGCCGTAGCCAGGAAAGTTTTTCCCACTCCCGTGGGTCCAACCACTAAAACATTTCTGGGGCTAGATTTTATAAACTGCAGTTGCATCAAATCTTTAACCATCGCCCTATCGAGCGATCTTTTCGTGGTGTAATCCATCAACTCAAAACTGGCTGCTGTTCTGAAGTTCGCATGCCTCAGTCGTCTTTTAGTTTGAATGTTTTCTCTGTAAATCTTTTCATCCGTAATAAGTGCGGACAAGAAATCTACCGCTCCCCATCCCTGACTGATGGACTCTTCAATTCGAAGGTCCAGCGACTTCAGCATCCCTAAGAGTTTCATTTCGTTCATTTGGTTTCGACTTTCTTCTAACATTTTATATTCTCCCTTTTGTTTCAATGAAGGGGCCCTGTTCCTCGCAAATAAGGATTAAAGGCTCTCTCCAAAATAGATTCTGATTTGGTGGCACTCCCGCTCGCACTCTCTTGCTGCACCTTAATAATTCGCTCCAAGTATTGAAGTCGGTGATTGTTAAACCTGTTCCCGTCCACGCAGGCATTTTCTAAAAGTTCAAAATTATATTTCCACGATAAAGCCACAATCCCCTGCGCACGCCGTAAGTTTTTTAAAGGTGCGACTTCTCCCAAGAGTGCAAGAATTAACTTGTGCGTCTGCGGGCCCACCCGCTTAGCTCTGTTTATTGTTTTCTGTATGTCCTCTTCGGCATACGCCTGCTGCGCGGGAGGGTAGTGTTCGGGATCCGTGGCAAAGGTGCCCGATGTCTGGCGTCTGCCATGCAACGCTACTCGCTCACCGTCATGGTAGATTTCTACAACTTTCGATGTCGCCCACACATCCAGCCGCTTTCCGCGTAATACGTGAGGAGCTGAATAAAAATTCTTATCAAATTGCAAATGACAATCCCGACTAAGCAGCGCCATGTGATGTGTCGCTACTTTATAGGCCTCCGCCGGCAAAGGCCCCAAGTGTAACTTTTCCTCAAGATACATAGCGTGGCGGCTTCGCCGAAATATCCGATGTGTTTTATTATTGAAAAGCACCAGGTGTTCTCGCAAGCCTTTATTCAACTCCACCAGCGAAGTGAAAGTCCGGCGCCGGACTTTCATATAAAAATACCTCTGGAAAATTTGAATTGTTCTCTCTACAATCGCCTTGTCCTTGGGCTCCCTCACCCTGGCTGGCACTACCGCAACTCCGTAGTGCTGCGCAAATCGCGTATATGCTGGATTAATCACTGGATCGTAACGATGCGTTTTTGTCACCGCACTTTTTAAGTTATCTGGCGACAGCAATTGAGTTGTTCCGCCAAAATAATTGAACATGTTCACCTGTGACTCCAAAAAATCTTCG
>JANNSM010000380.1:0-4346 GCA_031402635.1 Bacteroidota bacterium
GCTGCGCGAACGGCAGCACTAACGGCTGTGCGAAGACAAATGGTGGCACCGCCCAACACAACACGCTCAGGCAGAAAAGAAGCCCATTCCACCGGGACGAAAGGGAAACCGGCCATACGGACCTGTGGTTGTTGCTGTAAGCAGTATTTAGCACGAATAGCTTTGCGTTGTAAACTAAAACCGGTTGACGTACCCAAAATGGATTTTTGCTTCGCGGAAAGCCACGGGGTTGCCCCGTTGACTGCCCAGGGCGTACGATATGCCAAAGATGCCTGCGCCGGTTTCAAAATCGAGCCCGGCACCAAAACCATAAGGCCAGTCGGTGCGGTTCATGCCAAGTCGTTTTTCTTCCAGCCAGGCCAGGTCGCCAAAGATGGAAAAACGGCTGTTCTGACCCAGCAAAAATCGGTATTCCAGGGTGGCAATGTGGAAATGTGAGGCAAAGATGGACTCCTCGTCGAAGCCCCGCAAACGGCGGTAACCGCCGAGCCGGAACAGTTCGTTCTGCAAAAGAACCCCGCCGCGGATCAGGCCACCTTCCCATCCGGCGTGAAAAACCGAGCGGCCGCCAATCGGCAGGAACCACGCCAGTTTACCGCTGAGCTGAAAGCTGGCCTGAGATCCCTCAAGGCTGTCATAAAGGGTGGTATAGTCAAATTCCGGCTCCAGCGGATCGCTGATGGCGGCAATGGCGTTGTTGACGAGGACCTCCCGGGTGCCGGCGCTTCCCCGCAGAAAAAGAGTCCAGCCCTTGCGGGGATTGTAGCGGTAGTCCAGGCGCTCCCGCTGAACCGAAATGCCCCAGCGGTTGACCGATACGTCCAGATTTGGAGGAAGTGCCCTGGTGATCCGGATCACCGTGGTATCCGGATTGAGCAGCACATAGCGCTCGTTTTGAAAAAAGCCTTCGAGGTAGTCGCTGCCCCCGAAACCATAGCGCAGGCCAAAGTCCGTACCCCGCTCCAAAAACGTGCTGTCGCGCAGGTAGAGATCAAAATCCAGGTGCGCTCCGATGGGCAGGTAGGGCAAATAGGGAAAGGCCAGGTTGAGATTCAGCTCCTGTGTGCCGGCCTGGAGCCGCCGGTAAATCAATCGCATCTCTTCCCCCACGCCCAGCGTGTTGAACAGTTGCAGGTTGAACTCGCCGGTCAGCGCAAGTCGCCCGGTCAACGCCGAGTTGGGAAGCACCCCCAGCAACACGTCAACCTGGTTGGCGTTGACTTCCTCCAGGTAAAGCCCGAGCACCGCCCGGTCACCGTAGAACTCAACCCGGGCTTGCTGGGTTTCGCGCAAAAAGCCCAGTTCGCGGATCCGGGAAGGGATTGCGCGAATGGCCGATTCGTTGTACGGCTGCCCTTCTTTTATGCCCAGGTATGTTCTCAGGTACATCGGTGCCAGCTTGATTTTTCCGATCACGCGAAGGGAATCCAGCACGATAAAGCGGTATCGGTCCAGGTAAATGCCAGCTTCTATGCCTGCCGACTCAAAGAGAAAACTGTCAAGCCGCACCTCGGCAAACGGATAGCCGTTGTCTTCGGCATATCGCAAAATGCCTTCCGTCAGTCGGGTAATTTCTGCCGGGCGCACCGGGCGATCGAGGTACTGGCTTTCGCGAAATCCCGCACCCCGCAACGCAGCGTCATCCAGGTTTCCCCGGTTGAGCCTTACCCAGCGCATTTGCGGGCCCAGCGTAAGGTCAGCCAGTGTGCTGTCCTGATCCTGCCGCGCGAGCACCGCCCTTGCCTGCAGATAGCCATCACGGTGAAGTCCGGAAATTATTTCCTGAAGCGCTGCTTCCGCTTCGGTGGAATTGTTCAGCGCTTTGGGCAGGCGGTATCCTTCCGGCAGGCGCGGAGCGTCCTGAACCCGGATGGCCAGAAAATGCGAGTTTTGCGCAACCAGATCACCGGGGGCCATCGCCAGCAGTAGCATAGCCAGGGCAAACCTTCCGGGTAACCTGACCGAACCGGCAAGCGCCGTTCGCCATCCCGCAAAGCCTCCCGCACCCCTACCTGCCATGGCCGGAATCTATGTCCATATCCCTTTTTGTCGGCAGGCTTGTCATTACTGCAACTTTCATTTTTCGACCCGGCTCGAAAATACAAACGAGATGGTGCGGGCTATCGTACGCGAAGCAACAATGCGCCGGGATTTCACGGGCCCGGAACCGGTGAGCAGTGTGTACCTGGGCGGTGGAACGCCGTCCGTGTTGCCCCAGGCCCAACTGGACCACCTGCTGGAAACGTTGTACGCAGTGTTTGCCATATCGTCTGATGCGGAAGTTACGCTTGAAGCCAACCCCGATGACCTGAGCGCGGCACGCCTGAATGAATTGCGGTCGTCTCCGGTCAATCGGCTGAGTATCGGAATCCAGAGTTTCAGAGACCAGGATCTTCATTGGATGAACCGCGCTCATACTGCCGATCAGGCAATCCGCTGTCTTGACCTTGCCAGTGCCGCCGGCTTTGACCAATTGAGCGCCGACCTGATCTACGGTACTCCCGGCCTGGATGATCAGGCCTGGAAAAGCAATCTACGGCAGGTCTTTGACCGGGGAATTCCCCATCTCTCCGCCTATGCATTAACCGTGGAGGAGGGAACGGCTCTGGCCCATTTTGTCCGGACCGGAAAATCGCCGGCTCCGGAAGATGATACCGCCTCCCGGCAATTTTCGATCCTGCGGGAAGCCGCCGGAGCTGCCGGATACTCCCACTACGAAATCAGCAATTTTTGTCGAAACGGCGCTTACGCCCGGCACAACACCGCCTATTGGACCGGACAGCCCTACCTCGGTCTGGGGCCCTCCGCACATAGCTTTGACGGCATTCAGCGGAACTGGAATGCGGCGCATAACCTTGATTATGTTCGAACCATCCAATCGGGCTCCCTGGCACTGCAAGGCGAAAAACTCCAACCCGCAGACCGGCTGAATGAGGCGCTGATGACCGGCCTTAGAACTACCTGGGGTGTGAATCAGGCGGATTTGGAACAACGGTTTGGTCAGCAAGCCGTTGCCGCCGTGGACCGCCTTGCGCAACCCTGGCTTGACCGGGCTTTATTGGTAACCCAAAACGGTTTCTGGTTCCTAAGCGCCGGCGGCTTATCCTTCGCCGACCGGATTGCCAGCGATTTATTTCTGGTTGACGAAGAGGCTGAATTGGTGCAGGAACTTTTTCCTCCGGCTCTGCCTCAGAACGTTCAGCGGATTGCGTGGTGGGGGGAGGCGCCTCTTGTGCAAGGGGATCACTAAGGCAAGACCTGGGTGTCTTCAGCAGGCTCTGCCGGCATATACAGGTTCAGAAAACCCACCAGGGTTTTGTAGAAATCCTGCCGGTTTTCTTCGCGCATAAATTGGTGCCCCTCGTTCTCCATTTCAAGATAGTACACCGGCTTGCCCTGCCGGTCAAGTTCAGCGACCAGGTTGCGGGCATGCTGAATGTGAACGCGGGTGTCGCGGGTACCGTGGGCTACCAACAACGGAGCCTCTACAAAGTCAAGGTGACGCGACGGAGATGCCGCGTCCATGGCCAGGCTGTCTTTTGCGGGATCGCCGACCATCGTTAAAATCATGGCGCGATAAGGTTCCCACATAGGTGGAATGGAATCAACATAGGCAAACAGGTCGGCTAATCCGCCATAACTGGCTCCGCACGTATAGCGGTCTGGTGTAAAGGCCAGTCCGGCCAATGCGCAATACCCCCCAAAGCTGTAGCCAAATATGCCGGTGCGCTCCGGATCGGCAATGCCTTCGGCAATCAGCCAATCAAGGCCATCGGTTAAATCGTTTTGAATAGCCCTTCCCCACTGCCCGAATCCCGCGTTGGCGAATTCGCGACCATAACCTGTTGACCCGCGATAGTTGACTTGCAAAACAGCATAACCCCGGTTGGCGAGCAATTGAACTTCTGCGTTGAACCCCCAGTAGTTGCGCGTCCTGGGCCCTCCGTGCGGGTTGATGATAACCGGCAGATTCTGCGTCGGGCGGCCGGGTGGCAGGGTCAGATAACCGTGCAGGATGGTTCCGTCCCGTGCAGGAAAAGTCACGGGCTTCATTTCCGCCATTTGCTCCGGGATGATTTGGGGGTTGACATCGGCCAGCAAGGTCAATTTGTCCGTTGTAAAATCGTAGAGATACCAACTTCCAAGAGAGCGATCACTGTACGTGCGGATGATAAACCGGTTTTCCCCATCGTCAATGGAATTCACCCGGATTTCCACGTCTTTTCCCAGTTCATTGCCAATTCGATGCATCAGTTGCGCAGCCGAACTGTCTAACCAAACCATCTGCCATTTTTCGCTGGCAAAACCCACCCAAGTCAACAACTTTCGGTTTCTGGAATACCCCA
>JANNSM010000381.1:0-2644 GCA_031402635.1 Bacteroidota bacterium
GTAGTCTGGGGATTGCTTCGCGCCTTGGCATAGATCGACGCTTCCGCTCGCAAAGACGAATCAAAGCAATCCCCTCCTCATGAAATTCGTACTTGGATTACGTAGTGGCGTGCCCTGAGCTTAAAGGTTGTGTACTTCGTAGTCTGGGGATTGCTTCGCGCCTTGGCACAGATCAACGCTTCCGCTCGCAAAGACGAATCAAAGCAATCCCCTCCCAATGAAATGCGCACTCAGGAAAAAGCACTCACGTGCACAGGACTTAAACGTTGTAACCCAATAAAAAATTTTATCTAAGCCCCGGCGGGGCTTCACTTCGGCTGCCCCGGGTCTTAACCCGGGGCATGAAAGTTATTGGATGCAAACGCGCCAGGTAAAATTAAATTGATCCGTAAAGTCGCATGGCGCGTAATGATACGCACTGATCCGGGTATGGAGCCATGTTAAAAATCCGTATCCAACCCTAACCTCTCCTTCAACTCCTTCAACACCGGATTCCTCTCCAACAAAAACTCAAACTTATCCCGCGATGTATACATCATCTTCTTATCATCCGTCTCCGTTAATTCTCCCACCACAAGAATTGCAGAATTCTTCAACCGCACCCGCAGATGCGTAGTCAACTCACTTTTAATGTTATTCAACATCGTATCCTGCACCGGACTGAGCAGATGTATAATCACACGGTTATCCAGAAGCATATAGGGCTGCGCCAATAATTGATATTCCGCCTGAAACTTCTTGCGTTGTTCCGCAAACTCCTCCCAGGCCGACCTCAGTTGTTCCTCCGTAAAAGAATGGACTATCTCTTCTTTCTTTTCAGCAGTAGTAGCCGCTTCAGGCTTCTTCTTATCCACATTCAGCAGCCCCGTTAGCTTTAACGTGGTCCTCGGCGTGGACTTCGTCACCGGCATAGGTTCAGCGGTCGATGTTGGAATAGTACGAGTAGTGGGAACTTGCGGAACAGCGATCGCCGCTTTTTCAGCCGAACCATTAATAACAGGAGAACCTTCAGGCGCAGGAGCAACCTCAGCAGATTTCTCCGGCGTTACACTAATTTTTTTTTTAACCCATCCGGCTGCGACAGATGACCCACTTCACTGAGCTGAATAACCTCCCCGACATGCGCCATTTTCATGAGCGCCAACTCCACCGAAAGCCGCTGGTTTTTGCTGGCCTTGTAGTTGATGTCACATTGATTGGCAAGGTTCAGCCAGGTCAGCAGCAGGGAAGGAGGAGAGGACTGCGCCTGTTGTGCATATTTCTTTTTTACTCCTTCCGGCACTTCCATCAGATTCGTAGTGCGGGCATCCTGCGACACCAGCAGGTTGCGGAAATGTTCCGCGAGTCCCACGATAAAATTCTGACCGTCAAATCCCTTGCGGATTACGTCATCAAACAAGAGCAGCGGTTGCGTATGGTTTTCCGTCAGTAACGCATCCACTACACGGAAATAATAATCATAATCCAGGATATGGAGGTTCTTCAGCGTATCCGTAAACGTTACGCCTTTGCCGGACGAGTACGTCACCATCAGGTCGAAGATAGAAAGGGCATCGCGCAGGGCGCCGTCCGCTTTCTGGGAGATCAGATGCAGCGCTTCATCTTCAGCCGGAATCCCTTCATGTTCGGCAATCTTCTTAAGGTGGTGGGCGATATCGCTGATCTGGATCCGGTTGAAATCAAAAATCTGGCAGCGCGAGAGGATGGTGGGAATCACCTTGTGTTTTTCCGTGGTGGCCAGAATAAATATCGCATACGAAGGAGGTTCTTCCAGCGTCTTCAAAAAGGCATTGAAGGCCGAATTGGAGAGCATGTGAACCTCGTCGATGATATAGACTTTATATTTTCCATACTGCGGCGGGTAGCGCACCTGGTCGATAAGGTTACGGATATCTTCCACCGAGTTATTGGAAGCTGCATCCAGTTCAAAAATATTGAGGGAGTTTGTTTCCGCTTTTTCTTCAAAACCGTTTATGAGTCGTGCGACGATGCGGGCGCAGGTCGTTTTCCCCACACCCCGGGGGCCGCAAAATAGTAGAGCCTGGGCGAGTTTATTATTGTCGATGGCATTTTTCAGCGTGGTGGTAATATGCTCCTGGCCTACCACTTCATCAAACCCCGTCGGTCTATACTTCCGTGCTGAAACAACAAAATTCTCCATCGGGCGCAAGATAATCGGATAATGATAAATGGTAAATGGTTAATGATTAATTGTTAATGTTTCCTTTATCCGTGAGAAGTAGTGATGGGCTTACGGTTTAATTTGCAGGCATTTTGGCCAAAAACCCTTTTCCGCTGCAGCCATTAACAATTAATATACGATGCAATATCGTATAATTGTATTACTGTAAGATCCAGATGCTAATACGATGAAAGTAACCGCGTTATTACCAGACGATATCATTCAGGAAGTGCAAAAATTGAGTGGGGGAAAAAATATTACCGAGAGTCTTTTAATTGCCTTGCACGATTATATTGGCCGTCAACCCATTCGGAAAGTAATGCAAAAAGTCAAAGAGAAGCCGCTTTTATTTCGGGAAGGTTTTTCAGCTGAAAAAGTTCGTGGGCTGAACCGGGATTTGTGATTCTGGCTGACACCTCCATATGGATCGATTTTTTCCGAAAGACAGACCCATCCATTGAT
>JANNSM010000382.1:0-2527 GCA_031402635.1 Bacteroidota bacterium
GCTGGAGCAGGGGGTATTGAGTTTTGATTTCCCCGAAGGTTACGACCCCACCCTTCCCCTGATCATTGACCCTCCAACACTGATCTTTGGTTCTTACAGCGGCTCCATCTCCGACAACTGGGGATACACGGCTACTTACGATGATCTTGGGGCTCTTTATGGCGGGGGTATTTCTTTTGGCGCAAACTACCCCCTGACCATTGGCGCATACCAAAGTACCTGGGCTGGAGGAACGGGAAGCTGGCCCTGCGATATCTCCATCTCCAAGTTTTCTTCGGATGGAAGTATGCTTGAGTATTCAACGTTTCTGGGTGGAAGCGGAAACGATCTTCCCCATTCCATGATTTGCACCCCGTCCGGGGAATTGTGGCTTTATGGCACAACCGGATCTGCCAATTTTCCAACAACTCCCGGTTGCGTTGACAATACGTTCAACGGTGGAACAGCGGTAACGGTAACCAGTGTGATATCCTTCCCGAGCGGATCGGACATGTTCGTGAGTAAGCTCAGCGCTTCCGGAGGCAGTTTGCTGGCTTCAACATATCTGGGTGGAACGGGGAATGACGGACTGAACCTGTCATCGGCTACGGGGTACAACTACGGAGACCACGCCAGGGGCGAGATTATCATTGACCGTTTTGGCAGTCCCTATATTGCCTCCACCACGCTTTCCACCAACTTTCCGGTCACTGCGGGTGCGTTACAAACGTCAAGCGGCGGAAACCAGGACGGGGTAATTGTCAAGTACAATTCCGACCTGACCAGCATGCTGTTTGGGACTTATATGGGTGGCTCGCAGGTGGATGCGGCATACGGGATGAAACTCGGCGGACTCGGCGGACTGATCATTTGCGGAGGTACCACCAGCACTAATTTTCCGGTCACTTCCGGCGCCTATCAGACAACCTATCAGGGCGGCTCTGCCGACGGCTGGGTCGCCAGAATGAATGTGACCGGGACCACCCTGTTGGAATCCAGCTATATCGGTACATCGTCTTACGATCAGGTTTTCATGATCGAAACGGACGCGGACCACAGCGTGTACATCACCGGACAATCAACCGGCGCTTTCCCGGTCAGCTCCGGCGTTTACAACAATGCCGGCAGTGCCCAGTTTCTGGCCAAGATGGATGTCAACCTGAGCACCTTTTTGTATTCTACGGTGTATGGCTCAGGGGTGAATAAAGTCAACATCCGCCCGACCGCGTTTTTAGTGGACAAGTGTAAAAATGTTTATATATCCGGCTGGGGCGGATTGACAAATACCTCGTTTAACAGCAATGTGCTTAACACATTCGGCCTACCGGTAACGCCGGACGCAACCCAAAGCGCAACAGACGGATCGGATTTCTATTTTATTGTATTTGCCCGGGATGCCACCAGCCTGCTTTACGCCACCTATTTCGGGGGAAGTTCAAGCCGGGAACACGTTGACGGCGGCACCAGCCGCTTTGACCGTAACGGAATCATCTACCAGGCCGTTTGCGCCGGCTGCGGTGGGCGGGATGATTTCCCGACCACGCCCGGGGTTTGGTCTAACCTGAACAATTCAAGCAATTGCAACCTGGGAGTGATCAAGTACCAGTTTGATTTTGAAGAAATCCAGGCCGGGGCAACCGCCTTTCCAGATAGTATCGGCTGCGTGAATTTTCCGGTTCAGTTCAGCAACCTGAGCCAGAACGCCGTGGAGTATTTCTGGGATTTTGATGACGGCACAACCTCCACTTTGTTTGAGCCCAACCATTTGTATTTGGACACCGGTTTTTATAATGTCATGCTGGTGGCTTATGATTCTACCAAGTGCATCACGTCGGATACGGTTTATGTCACCATTCGCGCTCTGGTGCCGATTGACACCACCTACGGCAATCTGACTTTGTGCCAGGGTCAAACGGCCTTCCTTGGGGGCGCCTGGCAAGGCAGTCCCGGTATTTACACTGACACCTACCTCTCGCGTTACGGTTGCGATTCCACGGTCATTACGGATCTGCAGTTTCGCACAACGTACAGCGATTCGGTTAGTGTGTACGCCTGTACCGGGGATTCGGTATTGTTTTACGGCAATTGGTATGCGACAACCGGAAGCTATACCCACACCATTATTTCCTCTTTAGGTTGTGACAGCGCCATAACGTTAAATCTGGTGGTGGATACCGTAGTACTGGTCAGCGAAACCGTCCGGATTTGCGATGGTGATTCCGTCCTGTTGGGCGGCAGTTGGCAAAACAACCCCGGTTCTTACACCGACACCCTGATCTATCCCGGCGGTTGCGATACCATCCGCACCCGTATTTTGGAGTTGATCCGGTTTGATATCATCAACCCGGTTGATCTCTGCCTTGGCGATTCGGTCTTTGCCGGAGGCGGGTGGCAATCTTCTGCGGGCATTTATGTGGATAGTTTCTATTCCTCGCTCGGTTGTGATTCAATCGTTACCACCCAGGTTACCCTTCGACTTCCGGATGCCGTGGCCGACTCGGTGCAAATCTGCGCCGGGGATTCCATCCTGCTTGGCGGAGGCTGGCAA
>JANNSM010000383.1:0-3122 GCA_031402635.1 Bacteroidota bacterium
CTCCTCAAGCTATTCTTGCTGTGCCGGACAACAGCAATTGCGAAGGGGAATCCTTTACGCTCATCAACCAGAGTGTGGACAGCATCAGCGACCCGCTGCTCAATGCTATTGATTATCTCGAGCTCTTTGTTGATGGGGTACTGATTACTTCGGGACCGCCAATCAATTCCGTACTATTTTCTCCGGTATCTGCCGGCACTTATACGGTTACCCTCGTTGCCTCCAACGATTTAGGCTGCGCAGACACCACCTCTGCGACCTTGAATACGGCGGCAACGCCAACCGGCAGTTATAGCCTGACCGGCGCCATAGGCTGTATTCCGGTGGTTACGCGAGTTGAACTAACCGGTTTGTCAGCGGATTCTGCCTGGATAGATTTTGGTGACGGACCCCAGGTGCCGGTTAGCGGGAGTTTGGATCACCTTTACACAACGCCTGGAGTCTATGTTCCCCGCCTGATTTTGCGCGACAACTCCGGCTGTTCGCTGACGGTGGCTACCGGTGAACCGGTTACCGTGGCCTACCGGCCTGAAGCCCGCCTGGCGGTCCCGGATTCCTCGCAATGCCAGCGGGAGACTTTCGCCCTCATTAACCTCAGTGAAGACACGGTCAGCAACCCGGCCATCAATGCAATTGACGAACTGAGGCTGTATTTTGACGGTGTACTGCTGGCTTCCGGGCCAACACTGGATACGGTATTTTTTACCGAGAACAATGCCGGAGAATTTCCGGTGGAATTGATTGCACTCAATGATTTGGGTTGTGTGGATACCGCCAGAAAGTTGGCCGTTGTTCACCCGGTTCCTTTGGCTGAAGCCGGTGCGGACCTTAGGCTCTGTGAAGGGGCAGAAGCCACGCTGGACGGCTCGGGAAGTCTTGGGGCGAGCGCCTGGAACTGGACTCCTGCAGTTTTTGTGACCAATCCTTCTTCGGCACTTACTACCGCGGTGGTCAGCGGTGACGTGACTTTCTACCTGAACGTAAACAATGGTTTTTGTGCGGCACAGGATTCAGTACGAGTAAACCTGATTCAGGAATTAGGGCTGATTCCCGGACCTGATGTACAGATTTGCCGAAACGGAAGTGTTCCGCTGAGCGCACAGATAGATGGCAATTTGCCCGGACTCCAATGGAGCTGGTCACCTGCCGGCAGTCTGAGTGACCCCGGTTCGCTCAACCCGGTAGCGACTCCCGATGGCGATGAGGCGTACACCATTACCGCGACTTGCGGCACCCTGGAAGAAGCCGCCACCATCTTTGTGGATATTCTGGAACCGCCCATGGTGGAAGCCAGCGCCGATACTACCGTGATGATTTTGGGCACAACGGTGCAATTGCTGGCCACCGGCTCGGGCGGAACAGGTGCTTTGGACTATCTGTGGGAACAGAACCCTGATCTGAGTTGCACGGATTGTATAGATCCGCTGGCTACGCCGCTACAGAATGGCTGGTATGTTGTTCATGTAACTGATGAGTTCGGTTGCGAGAACCTGGATTCCATTTACCTACGGGTGTTTACCGATTGTCTCGGTGATGATTTCGAAATCGGTAAAGCCTTTACCCCGAACGGCGACGGTGCCAATGACCGCCTTGAGTTCCGCGCGGAGACCATGGCTAAGCTCGACATGTTCCGGGTTTGGAACCGCTGGGGCGAACTGGTGTTTGAAACGGATCAGCCCGATAAATTCTGGGACGGGACTTATCGTGGCCGTCCCATGGACCCGGCGGTATTCGCCTATACCATTCAGGGTGTTTGCATCAATGGAGAAAATTTCCTCCGCACCGGTGACGCCACTCTTCTTCGATAAGTAATGCGAAAGACCAAGGTTGACGTTTGTGAGTTACCGATATAATATTATTAAAAATAATCATATACTATTTTAGTTATGAAAAGCATTTGTTCCCAATTCCTAGTTTTAGTAATGGTCGTGATTAGTGGCGCATCCGGGTCCGTAAAGGGCCAGGATGCCCGCTTTTCCCAATTTTTTACGACCCCGCACCTGGTCAATCCCGCTTTTACGAGCCTATTCCAGGGTGATTACCAGGTAATGTTGAACTACCGGAGCCAATGGGGGAACATCATGGAAAATCCGTACCGCACGGTTTCAATGGCTACCGGGATGAAAATTTATCCGCGGTTTGCCCAATGCGATTATGTCGGGCTGGGATTTAATGTGCTTGGCGATCAGGCGGGCGCGCTGAATTTCGGTACGGTGCAAGCCAATCTGGCCGGTGCTTACTACAAATCCCTGAATGGCTACGGCACCAGCTATCTGGCGCTTGGTTTTTCCGGGGGAATCGGACACCGGAGTCTGAAAGTCAACCCTTTCACCGACTTTCTGGATGTTCCGGAATCCGTTCCCGTTAACGCATTCACCTATACAGACTTCAGTTCAGGGCTCCTGTGGTCTTACCGGCCACAGAAAAATACCTACTTCTATGTTGGGGGTGCCATTTTTCACCTCAACCGGCCGGACATGAGCCATTTTGCCAGCGAAAGGGGCTTTGCCGGCGGAGATGAACCCCTGGATATGCGTTATGTCGGTCATGCCGGCGGTAGTTTTTCCTTATCGGAGCGGTTCCGGGTTCGCCCTTCGTTTATTTTTGAGCGGCAGGGTCCTTCAATGGAAATCATGGGAGGCGGTTTCATCCAGTTCCTGACCTCAGAGCCTATTACCGGCCGGCAGGCTCGCCCGGAAAACGCGATCCATCTTGGTGGTTTTTGGCGATACGGCGATGCGGCCGTTGTCGCAGCGAGGATGGACTTTGATCACTACTACCTGACCATTAGCTATGATATCACGGCTAGTAAACTGTCCGAAGCCAATCAGGGGGCAGGAGGGTTAGAGATTTCCCTGGCTAAATCGCTGTTCCGTCGCGAGCGGCCGGTTTGTCCCAATCCGGTGGATTGCCCGGCATTCTGACACGGTGGGGAAGTTGGGCGGGAAGCCTAACCTTGTTCGCGGGACGACCTGATCTGGAAGATCACCTGCGGAAAAATTCAGCTAAAAAAAATCATAAAAAAAACCCCGGTGCAACTGCACCGGGGTTTTTATATAAGCTGGCGACGACCTACTCTCCCGGGTTTAACTCCAGTACCATCGGCGCAGCAGGGCTTAACT
>JANNSM010000384.1:0-3698 GCA_031402635.1 Bacteroidota bacterium
TCCACACGCGGCCGAGGCTGCCGGAAGACGGGGCCTGGCTAACGTACATCACCTGCGGATTGGATCGCGCTATTTCGAAATAGCGGACCTCGGCATTTACGGTTCCCGGAAAGGTGTATGCCAGGTTGAACGAAGCGCCACCGTCATTGGAGCGCCAGAGTCTCTGGTCGCGGCCTACCCAGGCTATACTGTAACAGGCCGGGTCGAATTCCATTTCGCTGCTGCTGGCAGACCAGTACGCTTCATTTGGGGCAAGACCGAGTGCGCCGTACAAAATAGGTTCGCCAATGTTTACAGGCATCAGCACGGAGCCGAGTTCGGAGGAATAAACTTTGCGGTTTTTGCCGGGGTTGACATAGCCTGAAGGCGGCTCTGCGCCTCCCAATTGGAGGTGATGACCTTCGCCATAGTTTTCATGCCAGCCTAAATTTCCATTGTGATAAAGGCCGCCCACATGTACGTCTTCATTCCAGCCCACGCCAAAGCCCCAGTAATCGGAGCCGTGTAATCCCTGCATCCGGATGTTAAAATCAGAGGCGTAAAAATCACTGCTGAACGTGATCCCGCCGTCATTCGTGATCCAGGTACCGGCGCTGGTGACCCGGAAATCCTGCATGTCAACATGGATGGGCAGGTAACCACCGAGATAACCGCCGGCCACGCTGAACGAGGCGCCGCCGTCATCGCTTTTCCAAAGGTTGAGACCGCCAATCAAAATTTTATCGGGATCGGTTGGTGAGGCGGCCAATGCGCAGTTGTAAAACCCCTGGTGGTAATCCCAGCCCGGCCAGCCAATGGCCAGGTTTGGGTGGCTGTCGCCGTATGGTCCTCCGGTTGGACCGTTGGGGAGTATCCAGTTTTCCCCGCCATCATCGCTGCGGTAAACACCGATAAAGCCGAGATCACCCGCCTTTGCCTCGCCGATGAGGTAGGCGTAAACACGCTGCGGATCCGCGGGGGTGACGGCCAGCCTGGATCCACCATCGGTGCGGGCGGGGTTTGTGCTGTTATACCAGCCGTTGTCCTTGCGGGTAAATGTGGCTCCCTGATCTTCAGAAACATAAAATTCCGAGCGCTTCTCTACCGGATTGTTTTGCAAAAGGTAAATAATACTATCGGAACCCGGTTTGGCTTTTACATCCCATGCAGGGCTTGAATTCAGGGTTGACCAGTTGTCGCCACCATCAACACTCCGGTAAAGTCCCGAATTGGCCGCTACGAGCACCACATCGGGATTTGCGGCTAATACCAGAATTTCTTTTACCCACAGGGAAGTCTCTGTCAACACCTGATTCCAGGTGCTACCGCCATCATCTGACCGCATCAGGCTCCAGCCGTTTGAAGCAAAGACACGGTCCGGATTCGTCGGGTCAACGCAAATCGCTTCAACTCCATTAAAAAAGTAGGCTTGGGAAGCCGGGTTCCAGCTCAGGCCGCCGTCGGTGCTTTTGTATATTTCTCCCGGCTCAGTACCACAATACAAAATATTGGGATCTGCCTCACATTGTGTAATGCTGTAAACATTGGTCTGATCATTTTCCTTTTGCCCGTCATTCCGGTAGGTCTGCATTGGTCCCATGGCCGACCATAAAGAGCCGCCTCTTAGCGTGGAAGCTGATGTCCTGGTAACAGCTATATCGCCCTTGAAGTACGGCGACAACTTGTCCTGGCTCACCCGTCCATCCTGGTCCATGGCCAACCCGGCCAGCCTGCGCCAGCGCTTGTAATACTGGGTATGGTAGCTCTTATCAAAGTTCCTATCCCGGAACCAGACAGAATACGCCTGATCCACTTTCGCGATTTCTGCCGTATCGCTGTACATCAACTGAGCCCACACGGGCGCTGCGGCTATTTCCGTGACGGAAGGTTTCTGCAGTTGCAGAAATTGAGCGTGAAGGGGCAAAACCAACCCGCAAGACAGAAGAAAAAGGATAAAACGGCGCATAAACGAGAATTGAGTCCAATTTAGGGAGAATAGGCAGTAAACTAAAGCATACAGCAGACTCTACTGGTTTTGTTGATCAAATAATTTTTAAAGAACAAAATACCAAATTAAATAGTTGAACTTCCAATGTTTTTATTATGCCATTGACCTGTTTATTCCCTTAACCCAATTTGAAACCAAACTTGCGGCTGCCGTATAAATCATAGGATTCTTTACGATTATTGAACCACAATCCGATGAATATCGCGTATTCCGTTGACGTGCATTATTTCCAGGATATAAACTCCGCCCGGCAAATCCGGAACAGTGATCAGGTGCCCGGCTGCATCTTCCGATTGCTCTGCCCTGACCACCTGACCGGTTAAACTCAGGATTCTGAGCTCTTTCCAATTCGAATTAAGCGATTCCAACATTAAATCCTGACCTGCACGTGCAGGATTCGGATAAATCCGGAAAGAAGGGGAAGGCAAATTCGTTACAACAGGCTCGCTATCCACCTGCAGGGAAACCTGTGCGTTAGGTATTCTCTTTCGGTCGCGGTTAGCCTCGTGAAGTATGCCCTCGTTCAGATCCACAATCAGCAGGTCACCCGGATACCCCCCAGGTCGTTCCCCGATATTGTCTTCCGTAATCAGTTTTATGGTAACTGCATTTCCAAATCCGGTGATACCGAAGCGATCGGTTCGGGTGGTGGCAAAATCAATACGCTTATTGATTGTATCCAGCTTGAGTAAAGTCAACGGGTTGTCACCGGGCGGGGTGATCCATGAATTCCGGATGTCCAGCACTGCCCTTCGAGCCGTCTGTGTCAATGGGAAATTGTAATTCAGGGAAGCCGATAGCCCGTACAAATTGTTTCCCGGATTACTGGCCGTCCCAATTCCGATCACGATAAGCACCGTATCGCCATAAACTGCGGTATCGGCGATGACTTGCAAATTGGCAGGAACCGGTGTCGTGGCGATGTTGTCCGGTGTATAAAGCTTCCGGGCTAAGGTCAGGCGATAATTCTGGGATATAGCAACGGTATCTTCAACCGATACCAATCCATTGCCGTCACAGTCTCCGAACTTGCTGTTGATGCCGGCAACCTTCGTGCGCCAATCAGAGGCCGGCTGCTCTTCAAAATCATTACTTGCTGAAGGTCTTGCATAACCGGTAAGGCCAAATGACCAACCCACCCCAATCAAATCATCCTGATCCACGATTCCGTCTTCATTCGTATCGCCGGGAATGACGCATAATGCCTCCTGGCAGGTGTCCACGACTTGAACAATGACCGTGAAATCTTCACAAACGGAGCTTTCATCGCAAATCTCCAGGATGAAAGAATCCGTGCCGAGAAATCCGGAGTTTGGCTCGTACTGAATAGCTTCGACATCATCATCATCACCGTCCAGCGTCAGGATTCCGTTCACAGGTCCAAGCAGAATACTAGCCGGAGTGATTTCACCAAAGCCGGCATCATCCAGTCCAAAATCAAATGGGTACAACGAAAGCAATAAATCCTCAAAGGTGGTTCTGTTCAGGGTGTTGCCAAGTTCTGTACCCACTTGAAAATAGGCATTCGCTTCATCGCAGATTCCACTGCCATTGCATGCCCGGTATCGCAGGGAATCCAAACCATTAAACCCGGGCAATGGCTGATAGCGCAACTGCAATCCGGGTCTTGGTGTTATCGTGCCGGAAGAAGGAGCAAATACCGGAAAAATAGCGGCGGCCCCAATATCATTGGCAAGAGGCGAAAACACAA
>JANNSM010000385.1:0-3766 GCA_031402635.1 Bacteroidota bacterium
GTGACGAGTGCTGCGTGAATGTCACGTCAAACGTTGCGCTATCCAATCTGACTGTTGGAGCCCGCTTGCTCTACCCGGCAGGCTTTCGCCCTGCGGAATTCCTTTTTCGCTTTACAAATCCTTGAAATACCCGGCGTTTGACCGAGAGATCAGCGGTTATGCAAAGACGGGAATCAGTTCTCCATAACCCGGACCTGAAAATTACCCTAACCGGAAGGATGCGCTTTCAACCCCGGGCAGCAGAAGTTTGACTATACAGCCAAATCGTGCACCAGTATCGAAATTAGAACCCGAAACCCTGCCTAAAGCCAGAAAAGCGGGAAAAGCTTCGCACAATTTCTCCACAAAATAGCACAAGAAGCAGGTGAAAGGCAGATGTTAGCTCGTTTACCGGAACATTTGTCTGAAGGGAATAAAAAGTTGCTGATTCTTCATTTTTGGCGCAATTATTGTCATTTTAACACGCTTTGGAAGAAGAAACAAAGTCATCCGATTACCCGGAACTTACTGCGATCTTGCAGAATCAACTCACTTTTTGAAGAATTTTACCATGTACCTTAAATCAACACTCCTTGCTCTGGCTGTCGGACTTTTCGGAGTCAACAGCGCATTTGCCCAAAGCGAAGTCACCGAAGCCGCTACCAAAGTCGCCAAGGAATACGCCGTATCGCTGTCTTTTACCGATGAACAGGTTCAGCAAGCCAAGAAAATTTTCACCGATCACCTCGTAGTTTCTCGTGAAAACTGGCAGATCTCCGACGGGGAACGCGATGCCTTCAACACTCGCCAGCAGGAAACGTTTAAAGCCACCGATGGCAAGATCAAAGCGATGCTCAACGATGAGCAACTGGAAGTTTACAAAGCCAATCGTGATGATCTAAAGCGTAAAGCCCTGGATAAATACCTGAGTGAGGTCCTTGAGAAAGAATGAGGATGGGAAGTAGCGTCAGGGATTTAATCCGCTCCGCCGGTCTTTTTTTCATGCTGCTCGCCATCCAGGCATCCGGCGCAGCCGGTCAATCCTCCTGGGAGTTAAAGAAAGAACAGGATGGCATCCGGGTTTATGTGCGGGAAGTGCCAGATAACCCGCTTAAGGAATCGAAAGCCACCGTCCGCTTTAGCGGAAAGGTGGACGATGTGGTCAGGCTCATTTTCGATTTCCCCAATTACACCAAATGGGCCCCGAGTATCATCGCGGCTAAACAGGTATAAAAATGGAGCTAAAACGATATCATCTCCTATTCACTCAACGACTCCCCCTGGCCCATTAGCGACCGGGATCTTGTGCTGAAAAACCTGGTATCCCGCGCGGCAGACGGCTCGGTTACCATACGAATGTCGGCCATCAGCAGCAAAGTGCCGCAAAAAAGCGGAGTGGTCCGGATGACGTACTATGAAGGGCATTACCACCTTGTACCGGTGTCCGGAGGCCAGGTAGAGGTAACCTACCAGGCTGTACTCGACCCCGCAGGAAGCATACCGGCCTGGGTAGCCAATATGGCGGTGGTGGACACCCCTTACGATCTGCTGGCCAACATGCGCAAAATACTCACCGGGAAGTAAGTCGTCCCTTTCCTTCCGGAGTTTCCAGATAGTTTGCAGACAGTTTCCAGACAGTTTCCAGACAGTTTCCAGATAGTTTTCGGATAGTTTTCGGATAGTTTCCAGATAGTTTCCAGATAGTTTCCAGATGGCTTTCAGGAAATGCCTTTCTGAACGGGCCTGTTGATTTCCCGGATGATTTGTATGTGCAGCCTATTTTTAGTGGTATGATTCTTTTGCTTTCTCCCGCTAAACGCCTGAACACGGATGCACCGGTTCCCGGTAAATCCCACTCCCTTCCGGAAAATCTGGATCGCTCAGCAACACTCGTTGGAAAGCTCAGCAAAATGTCCGGCAAGCGTCTTGCCGCATTGATGGACATCAGCCCCGAGTTGGCCGAACTCAACCTGCGCCGCTTCAAGGACTGGAGTCCGGAATTCAACCCCGGCAATGCCCACCCGGCGATCCTCAGTTTTAAAGGCGACGTCTATATCGGTCTTGATGCCACCACCCTGAATTCCGCCGACCTTGAGTGGGCACAACACCATCTTCGCATCCTCTCCGGACTGCACGGGTTACTCAGGCCCCTTGATCTTATGAAGCCCTATCGCCTGGAGATGGGGACGGGACTGGCGATCAATCGCCATAAAAATCTATATGGTTTCTGGGGAAACTCCATCAGCAACGCTATCCAAACTGCGTTGGCCGATCAGCTGGCTGAACCACCGGTTGTCCTGAATCTGGCATCCGGCGAATACTTCAAAGCCGTCCGGACTGAGTCGTTGCAGGCACGGGTGATCGCAGCAGATTTCCGGGAATTCAAAAACGGGGTTTATAAACCCATTCAATTATTTCTCAAGCAGGCTCGCGGTTACATGACCCGTTGGGTCATTCAAAACAGGATCACCAATCCCGACGAACTGGTTGCTTTTGACCGGGAGGGATACCGATTTGATTCGGCATTGTCCACGCCGGATAGACTGGTTTTTCTTCGGAATTGAACGCAGGAATCAAGCTATGGAGCAGACGCTGGATTTAAACCTTTTGAATCAACGCTGCAATTCAACTCCCCGGAGTTAACCCTGCAATTTAACCCCCTCCGGAATTAACCCGGAATTAACCAGAAAGTAGCGTGGTAAATGGACCGGGATTTTGACTGGCAGGCAATTTGAAAAGCCGATCATGGAACCCGGTTCGATCACCGTGCGAAAGGAGAATGCCGTTACCTTTAGTTTCCGCGGTCAAACCGGGCGAGAAATCCACTGATCAGGGTATTGACCCGATCAGGGCTTTCCAACGCTGACATATGTCCGATACCCGGCAAAAACTCGAGTCTGGAATCCGAAATTGCCGCTGCCAGTCTCTTGGATTTGGCGGATGTGGTGGCGATATCCTCTTCGCCTGCAATAATCAGCGTTGGACAAGGGATTGCGCGGATTTCGTCAAGAACAGCACGGCGACTAATCACACCATTGACGGCATCGGTAACATCCCTGGGTAACTGATTCAACCAGTTTTGCCACCGGCGCAACATTTCCTGCTGCTGGGGTGTCTGCAAGGTCGTTTTTCCAAAGAGAATTGGCATAATCCTGTTGGACACCGCTTTTACCCCAAACAACCGGACCATGGCCACCAGCAACCCGTATTTGACCTTGTTGGGTTCTTCTTCTGCCGATGTGTTCAGCAAAATCAGGGACCGTAGCAAATCGGGTCGCCGGGCTGCTACCCGCAGACCGACAAAACCACCCATCGAAAGGCCTACAAAATGCACCGGTCCCTTCCCAAGAGATTCAATCAGTGCTATGGCATCGGCAGCCAATAAATCCATATCGCGTCCACCCTGCCGGCCACTCCGGCCCTGCCCACGGTGATCATAGGTAACGCAGCAATACCGGTCAGAAAAGGTCGTTACCTGCCCGGACCACATTTCCCCGCTAAATAACAGGCCATGGCAGAAAAACAGGGTTTCCGAACCCTGACCATTTACCTCATAGTACAGTTTTGTACCGTTAACTTCGCGCAGCGACATAAGAAGGGATTTTGGGTGGAATGGAATTTTTTCCTGGTTTGAGCATCACAAAGCCCGAATTTGCCCGGCAATTGACATCCAAAGCAGAGGGGGGGGCCAAACCATCCACCGTTTACAAGATAGAAACTTGATGGCAGTAGAATCGCTCCCGTTTGGAAAGAAGGTAGCCTATGCCATTGGCATGCTGGGCTGGTC
>JANNSM010000386.1:0-4383 GCA_031402635.1 Bacteroidota bacterium
CAATGAAAGCGTCAGGGTAACGGTGATATTGCCCGTCAGGTTTGGGCTGCTGATAAAGGGAAGCTGACCGATCATATTTCCGATCCAGATGAAGAAAAAGACCGTCAGCAAAAAGGGCAGGAAGCGGTCGGCATTTTTGCCCAGATTTGGAACGGCGATATCATCGCGAACAAACCCGATCAGGGGTTCAATGAAGGCCTGCAATCCGCGTGGCGCCAATCCGGCTCTTCGGCGGTAAGTACCGGCCACGGCCAGAAAAATCCACAGCATGATGATGGCCACCAGAAACATAGCTGCCACATTCTTGGTAATGCTGAAATCGTACCAGGGGAAGTTAAAGCCATCCCGAACCAGGTCTTGCCGGGACGCCGTGAAGGCCTGCCCATCAAGACAAACCAGCGCTTTGCCGGTGACCTCATCGGTGGTAAAATGCCCTTCGTTGTGCAAATCCACTTTACCGGAGGGAAAACCCTCTTCTTCAATCCGCATCAGGCGGCCGTGATTCAGGACAAAACCATCGTAAGCCCGGCGGCCACCGTCCAGTTTGGAAGACATGAAAAACTTGATGCCTTCGCCCTTGATGTAGGCAATGCAGGGAAGCGGGATTGCCGAACCGTGAATGATCTCCCACTCATTGGCATCCGCAATGTGATGCAGGATCATTGGCGTGGGATCGTACTGCTTGCCGGTGGCGGCTTCTTCACCCTCTCCGTGCGACTCGCCATGCTCCGCGCCGTGGGCTTCTGCGCAGGGGTTTGTGTTGTGCAGGGTATCCGGACGGGCAACTTCAGCGCCGGATGTGGCAACGTGTTGTCCGGCCGTTTGCTCAGCGGCCGGAGCCGTTGTGTGATCGGTGTGTTGGGCGCTGACAAAAGCCGGCGAAAAAACGCCAAATGACGCAGCCAACGTGCTGACAATCAGCAATATGCGAGGCGAAATATTTGAATTTGGGCTGGTCAAAACGCAGGGTTTTTTAATTCCGCTGCAAAGGTAGCCATAGAGCAGGGTTTTACAAACAAACAAAGCCCTATAAACAGGGAATCCGCCCATTCCCGCAATAAAATTTAAAAAGGACCCTCAATAATTGATGACCTGCTCCTCCATCAACTCCGGCATTGGCCGCTGCTGGTACTGCTGGTTGCGCAGTTGGGGTTCAAAACCAGCTTCCCGGATGGCCTGCTGAATGCTGCGGGACGTGAAGCGATGCGGGGCTCCGGCGGCGGAAACCACGTTTTCCTCAATCATAATGGAGCCGAAATCGTTGGCGCCGGCATGCAGGCAGGTCTGGGCGATGGCTTTGCCCACCGTGAGCCACGAAGCCTGAATATTGTCAATGTTTGTAAGGAAAATGCGGCTCATCGCAATCATGCGGATATATTCCTCGCCGGTGGTATCGTTTTTGGCGCGGCGAATACGGCGCAGCGTGGTATCCACATCCTGAAAAGTCCAGGGAATAAACGCGATGAAGCCCTTGGAAGCGGCTGGTTTTTCGCTCTGTACCTGCCGGATCTTTTCCAGGTGCATAAAGCGCTCTTCGATCGTTTCAATATGGCCGAACATCATGGTGGCCGACGTGGTGATGTCCATTTGGTGGGCGGTGCGCATGACATCCAGCCATTCCTGGCTGTTGCATTTTCCGGTGGAAATGATGGCCCGCACCCGGTCAACCAGAATTTCGGCACCAGGACCGGGGAGGCTGTCCAGTCCCGCTTCGCGCAAAGCCGAAAGCACGTGGCGATAGCTGTGTCCGCCCAACGCGGCGATGTGGTGAACTTCAGGGGGGCCCAAAGCGTGGAGTTTTACCTGGGGAAAGTCCTCTTTGATTTCACGAAAGATCCGCGTGTAAAATTCGAGTCCAAGCTCCGGATGATGACCGCCCTGCAGCAGCAATTGCTCCCCGCCATAACGGATGGTTTCGGCGATCTTGACCCGGTAAGTTTCCCGGTCGGTGATATAGCCTTCGGCATGACCCGGAACCCGGAAGAAATTGCAGAATTTGCAATTGGCCACACAGATGTTGGTGGTGTTCAGGTTCCGGTCTATGATCCAGGTAACGGTGTTGTCCGGCTTTTTCTGCATTCGGATGCGATGTGCCAGGTGCATCAGTTCGGCGGTCGGTGCAATCTCGAAAAGACGCATTCCTTCTTCAACGCTGAGCCAGTCGCCATCGAGAGCTTTGCGGTAGAGCGGTTGGAGATTCATAGCGGGGTTGGGCTTAACTTTGGCAGCCGGGCCGGCCTTTTGAGGCAAGCACCGGGTAAAGTTAGCCCCGGAGTTGCCGATTTCTCAGTCGCTTTCCGCCTGGAAAACCCTCTTCCGGAGATCGGGGAAAAGCCTCTTTGCGGGAAAGATCAGCCGGAAAGATCAGTTGAAAAAATAAACAAGACAGAAGCCGAATCGTTCATCCATGATTTCTTACCATCAACACACCCTGGCCAACGGCCTGCGTATTCTGGTGCACGAAGACCCGACCAGCCCCATGGCCGCCGTCAACATTCTCTACGATGTCGGAGCGCGCGATGAGGACCCTGGCCGCACCGGGTTTGCCCACCTGTTTGAACACCTGATGTTTGGCGGCTCTGCAGGCGTGCCGGAGTTTGATACCGTGCTCCAGAAAGCCGGGGGAAACAATAACGCTTACACCACCAACGACCTGACCAATTATTACGATGTGCTGCCGGCAGCCAACCTGGAAACCGCTTTCTGGTTAGAAGCCGACCGCATGAACCTGCTGGATTTCAGCGAGCGCTCGCTGGATGTTCAGCGCAAAGTGGTCTGCGAAGAATTCAAAGAACACTACATCAACCAGCCCTACGGCGATGTATGGCATAAACTTCGGGCGCTGGTTTATACCAAACACCCCTATCGCTGGCCCACCATCGGATTGGAGTTATCGCATGTGGAACAGGCCAGCCTGGATGATGTGCGAAATTTCTTTTTTCGCTTTTACCGGCCCAACAACGCCATTCTTGCCGTTGCCGGTGGCATAAAAACTTCCCGGGTCATTGAACTGGCTGAAAAATGGTTTGGCGGCATTGAGTCCTCCCAACCTAACAGTCGCTCGCTGCCGCAAGAGCCACTGCAAACGGCGCCACGGCAATTGACCGTTGAAGCCGAAGTGCCGGTGGATGTTTTGTACCGTGCCTGGCCCATGTGCGAGCGCCGCCACGCCGACTACCACGCCACCGATCTGCTCAGCGACCTGCTCAGCGCCGGAGAATCCGGAAGGCTGCACCGCCGACTGGTTATGGAAAACGAACTTTTTTCGGACCTGGAAGCCTACGTGACGGGCTCCTTTGACCAGGGCTTGTTTGTGGTTGAAGGCAAGTTTGCCGAAGGCGTGGACCGCGCCGAAGCCGAAGCCGCCCTGGACGAAGAACTGGAGCGCATGCGCCGCGAACCGGTTTCAGCAGAAGAGGTGGAAAAAGCGCGCAACCAGAGCGAGGCCTACGAAGCATTTGGAAACGTCAACGTGCTCGGCAAAGCCATGAAGCTGGCTTACTACGAATTGCTCGGCGATGCCGCGTTGGTGAATGAAGAAATTGAACATTACCGGCGGGTAACGGCCGCCGACATTCAGCGCGTTGCCGCTGACGTGCTCCATCCGGAGCGGGCCAATACCATGCATTACCTGGCCAAACAAACGGTGCTGAGCTGATCACTTTGTTTTTTTTAGAACGATCATTCCAAATTTAGGACATGCCCATTCCCAGCAACCCTCCTGCCCTTCAACCGGTCACGGACGCTCACTTTGTATATCCTGAAAAACATACGCTGAGCAATGGTGTTCCGCTTTACGCCATTGACGGCGCTGCGGATGATATTCTCAAACTCGAAGTGGTCTTTCCCGCCGGAAGGCGTTTTGAAACAGGCCGCGGGGTATCGGCCGCAGCTGCAAAGCTGATGACCGAAGGCAGCGCCACGCTGTCCGGGGCGCAAATTGCGGAAACCGTGGAGCGCTATGGCGCTTCGCTGAAAGTCCGGGGCGGCTTTGACTACACCACCCTTTCGCTGCAAGGGCTTAACCGCTTCCTGGACCGCCTTTTACCGGTCGTTCACGGCATCGTTTACGAGGCCGCCTATCCGGAAAAAGAGTGCGCAAATTACATCCGGAACAACCGGCAGAAATTAAAAATCCGCGAACAGAAGGTAGACTATCTTGCGGATACTGCGCTGCGAATGGCGCTTTTCGGAGCGGGTCACCCTTACGGGTATAAAATGGAAAGCGAAACTTTTGCCGCGCTTACCCGGCAAGCGCTTTCCGATCATCACCACCGCACGATTGCTTCGGGACGACCTTTCATCATTGCCGCCGGTCGCATCAGCGACGAAGTGCTGGACTTTGCCGAAGCCGCTTTTGGCCGCAGCGCAAGACCAGAATTA
>JANNSM010000387.1:0-2527 GCA_031402635.1 Bacteroidota bacterium
GGAAACGGCTCCCGACTGGCAAAGCATGACCATGTACTTTCCGCTGGTGGATCGCTTTGCCAATGGCGATACGAGCAACGACCAGCCGTCTGCAGACCCGCGTGTTCTTCCCCCGGCAGATTTCTTCGGCGGAGATTTGCAGGGACTGCAGCAGCACCTGGACTATATCCAGAAAATGGGCATCAACACCCTGTGGATTTCGCCGGTTTCCCGCAATCCCTCCGGCGCGTATCAGGAGTATCCCGAGCCGAGGCGCTGGTTTTCCGCTTACCACGGGTATTGGCCGGTCAGTTACCGCGAAGTGGATGCCCGCTTTGGCGGTGACGCAGCACTCGAAGCGCTGGTCAATGAAGCACATTCCCGCAACATGCTCGTGCTCCTGGATTTTGTAGCACACCACGTGCACCAGGAACATCCCATGATTAAGGCTCATCCGGATTGGATGACTCCGCTTGTTTTGCCGGACGGCACCCGCAACCTGAGGCGTTGGGATGAGCAGCGGCTCAGCACCTGGTTTGATGATTTTCTTCCAACGCTCAATTACGAAAATCCGGTCATCACGCAAGCCGTTGCGGATTCGGCGCTTTTCTGGATCGAGCGCTTTAACCTCGACGGGTTCCGCCACGATGCCACCAAACACATTCCCGAAAGTTTCTGGCGCGCCCTGACTGCAAAATTGCACACCACTTTTCCCGATCGAAAACTTTACCAGATCGGGGAAACTTTTGGAAGCCGTGATCTGATTGCCAGCTATGTAGGACCCGGCATGCTGGATGCACAATTTGATTTCCCGCTTTATTTTGCCGCCCGCTCCTGCCTGACTGCGGCTGATGGCGATTTCCGAAATCTGGGAGCGGAACTGCAGGCCAGCCTCGACGCTTTTGGCTATCATCACCTGATGGGCAATATCACGGGGAACCACGACATGGCCCGGTTTTCAAGCATCGCCGGCGGCGGGTTGCAGCCCGGTGAAGACGACAAGGAAGCGGGCTGGGAGCGCGAAGTAACGGTCGGTGACCCCGCCAAAGCTTACGGCCGCATGACCTTACTCATGGCCTTTCAGACGGCCATTCCCGGGATACCGGTGGTGTATTACGGCGACGAGATCGGGATGCCCGGCGGCGGTGACCCGGACAGCCGCCGCATGATGCGGTTTTCAGGCTGGAGCCCTGCCGAAACAGCTCTCCATGACCGTTTCACCCAACTGATTCAGCGGCGCCGGACTGATCCTGCGCTGGTCTATGGCAGCACCCGGATTACCAGCGCGGAAAAAGACCTCCTGGTGATCCGCCGGGACTGGTTTGGCAAAACAACCTATACCATTCTCAACAAAAGTGAACAGCCGGTTTCACTTGACCTGGACGGTGCAGGTCGTGTGGAGGTACCGGCGCTGAGCGCGCTGGTCCGCTAAAAAGACTATTCAATTTTTAATCCTCATTCCGATGTTTCCCCGAATTAACCCGACTCAGACCCGTTCGTGGCAGGAGCTTCAGGCTCATTATGCCGCGATACGCAACGTGCCGATGCGAAGTCTTTTTGCAGAAGACCCTCAGCGCTTTGACCAATACCACCTGCAGGCTTGCGGCCTGCTGCTTGACTACAGCAAAAACCGGATTGACCGGCAGACTCTGGATCTGCTGCTGGATCTTGCCGCAGAATGCCGGATACCGGAAGCCATCCGGGCCATGTTTGCCGGAGAACAACTCAACGAGTCTGAACGACGCGCGGTGTTGCACACAGCACTTCGAAACCGGAGCAACCGCCCCATGATGCCGGAAGGTGGCCAGGATGTGATGCCTTCGGTAAATGCCGTTCTGGAACGGATGGCTGATTTCTGTCATCGCGTTCGCGAAGGCCAGTGGACCGGGTTCAGCGGTCGGAGGATCACCGATGTGGTTAACCTCGGCATCGGGGGTTCCGACCTTGGCCCGATGATGGTCTGCGAAGCCCTCAAACACTATTGGGGTCCGCTGACGCTGCATTTTGTTTCCAATGTTGACGGCACACATCTCGCGGAAACGCTGAAACGGCTGGATCCGGAAACCACGCTCTTCCTGGTGGCTTCCAAAACGTTTACCACCCAGGAAACGCTCACCAACGCCCACAGTGCCAGGGTCTGGTTTCTTGAGCACGCCACCGATCCCGCGCACATCGAACGCCATTTTGCGGCGATGTCCACCAACACGGCTGCCGTGATTGCTTTTGGCATCAACCCGGATAATATGTTTCCATTCTGGGACTGGGTGGGTGGAAGGTACTCGCTCTGGTCAGCCATCGGGTTGTCGATCATGCTTGCGGTTGGTCCGGAACGCTTTTTCGAACTCCTCGAAGGGGCAGAATCTATGGACCGCCACTTGCTCGAAGCCCCGGCGGATAGCAACATGCCGCTGATCATGGCACTGCTGGGCATCTGGTACCGGAACTTTTTCGGGGCAGAAAGTATGGCCATCCTGCCGTATGATCAGTACCTGCACCGGTTTCCTGCTTACCTGCAGCAAACAGATATGGAAAGCAACGGGAAGTCCGT
>JANNSM010000388.1:0-1991 GCA_031402635.1 Bacteroidota bacterium
CCATCTGGAAGAACAGAGCTACAAAATCCAGTACCGCGTCATGTTGTCCCGCTATCGGGGAAGAACGGTTTGTCCGGAATGCCGTGGAACCCGGCTTCGCCAGGATGCCCATTATGTGCTCATTGCCGGCAAGTCCATTGCCGATCTGCTCCTCATGCCGGTAGCCCAGGTGCAGCAATGGATCAACGCTCTTGCCCTGCCGGCCTGGGAACAACAGGTTGGCGCCCGGATACTGGTAGAAATACGCCAAAGGCTCGGCTTCATGATGGATCTGGGTCTGGGCTACCTGACGCTGAACCGGCTTTCCAACACCCTATCCGGCGGTGAATCGCAACGCATCAACCTGACCAGGCAACTCGGCAGTAATCTGACCTCTTCGCTCTATATTCTGGATGAACCTTCTGTTGGGCTCCATCCGCGGGATACCGCACGCCTGGTTCGCGTACTGCACCGCTTGCGGGATCTGGGCAATACCGTGGTGGTGGTGGAGCACGAAGAAGATGTCATGAAAGCGGCAGACTACATCATTGACATGGGCCCGCTTGCCGGGGTGAATGGCGGTTATGTGGTGGCGGCGGCAACCTACAATGACCTGCTCCGGGATAAAAAAAGTCTGACCGGTGCTTACCTGAGTGGAAGAGAGCAAATTGCCCTTCCCCGGCGCAGGCGCAAACCCGCCGATAAAATCCTGATCAAAGGCGCAAGGCACCACAACCTCAAAGACATAGACGTGGAAATTCCACTGAATATGCTGGTGGTGGTCAGCGGCGTAAGCGGTTCCGGTAAAACCACCCTGATCAAGGGCATTTTGGTGCCTTCCCTGACCATGGCATTGCAGGAATACGGCGAGAAACCCGGAGAATCGGATGGTGTTTCGGGTGCGGTTAAACGGATTACGGCCGTGGAAATGGTTGACCAGAACCCGATTGGTAAATCGTCGCGATCAAACCCGGTCACCTATATCAAAGCATACGATTCCATTCGTGACCTCTTTGCGCGTCAGCCCGCGGCAAAGGCACGCGGATTACAGGCCAAGCACTTTTCGTTCAATGTAGATGGCGGACGCTGCGACACGTGCAAGGGCGAAGGGGAAACCGTGGTAGAAATGCAGTTTCTGGCAGACATCCACCTGGTCTGTGAGGATTGTGGCGGCAAGCGTTTTAAGCCCGAAGTTCTGGAAGCACACTACGCCGGAAAGGACATCAGTGAAGTGCTCGCCATGAGTGTTGACGAGGCCATGATTTATTTCAAGGCGGAAAAGGATGTTATAAGGAAACTGGAACCGCTGGTTGATGTGGGCCTCGGATATGTTCAGCTTGGTCAGTCCGCCAGCACCTTGTCCGGGGGCGAGGCCCAGCGCGTGAAACTTGCATCTTTTCTCAGCAAGGGAAAAGGTACTTCTCCGGTACTTTTTGTTTTTGATGAGCCCACCACCGGGCTGCATCTCCACGATATCCGGATTTTATTGAAGGCTTTTGATGCGCTGATCGAAAAGGGTCACAGCGTAGTGGTGGTGGAGCACAACCTGGAAGTGATCAAAAGCGCAGACTGGGTCATTGACCTGGGCCCGGAGGGCGGTGAAGACGGCGGATTTTTAGTTTATGCCGGAACACCGGAAGGCCTTGTTGAAAGTGGAAAGGGACATACAAGCCTGCATTTGCGGGGAAAGTTCTGATGGTCTGAAACACGGTTGGTCAGTGGACAATGGTCAGGGTACCTCGTCTGGTTTGCAGGTCAGCCTTTCCTTTGGTAATGGCCACCAGTCTGGCCTGCCAGACATAAACACCTATTTCAGCAGTTTTGCCCTGATAAGTCCCGTCCCAGCCTTGCCGGAAGTCCTGAGAAATGAACACCTGTTCACCCCAGCGGTTAAAAACTCTCAAGTCATATTCCAACGGGATGGCGCCGCCTGTAACCGGCCGGAAAACATCATTCAGCCCATCACCGTCAGGCGTAAATGCATTGGGGAAAGTGATCACTGTGCGGCAACT
>JANNSM010000389.1:0-4544 GCA_031402635.1 Bacteroidota bacterium
CTTTCAGCAGCGGAAAGACCACAACCACAGGCAACACGCCAGTTGTAGGTGGACCCTGGCTGTAGAAGGCTTGCGGGAATGAAGTAGGAAGCCACCTCAGATCCTGACACACTCGTCGTTTTAATGACATCGTCAACTTTACCTCCCTGAAGTTTGCAACCGATTGAATTGGCAATCGGGTTCCAGCTCAGGGTAGCACCGGAGCCATCAACAACAGAAGAAAGACCGGTCGGGGCATTCGCTGATGAACAAGTTTCGGGCACACCGAAATAAATGTCATCCCACAGATAGACCTTTTCACCGGCGGTATTGCCATCAACTCCGAAGTTGAAGAAAACCGAAGCCTTGGTGAAGTTGTAAGACGGGTTGAGCACAGCCGTGCCGGGTGACTCATTGTTAAAGTCGAAAACCAGAGTTTCCCAGCCTCCGGCTACCGTATTGATCACATCGGTTTCCACGCTTCTGGTCGGATCCGTGGCATCTTCGATTTTCAGTTTGATCTTAATACCGGCATCTGGGGAATAAACCCGCATGCTCATCGTGCTTTCCGTAAAGGTTACGGGAATCGGGTTTTCAAAACCGGCCGTGGTGGACATGGTGGTACCGGCAAAGAACTGGGCACCGAGGTTCTTGGTGGAGCGGGCCACCGTATTGGATGGATTTACCGGGTCAGCGGCAAGAACCGTTGAGTTTCCCTCGAAATCGGTCACCGTGTAGTCAACACCGGGTTCATCCCAGGTAATCGGAAGGTCAATCAGGTTTACTCCGGTTCCACCGCCTCCGATGAACTGCACATCATCCCAGAGGAATGTTTTGGCACCGGCCGTGGCGCCATCTGTACCGAAGTTGAAGAAAACCGAAGCCTTATCAAAGGTGTAGCTGACATTGAGGGCAGCCGTACCCGGTGCTTCATTGGCAAAATCGAAAACAAGTGTTTCCCAAGTATTGGCTACCGTGGTTTGGGCTTCTGTTTCCACACTCTTTGTGGGGTCTGCGGCATCTTCCACTTTCAACCGGACCGGAAGACCGGCATTGGGAGAATAGACTCTGATGCTCATTCGGGTATCGTCATTGCTAATCGGAATATCCGATGCCAGACCGGCAGGAGTGGACATGGTGGTTCCAGCCCAGAGCGGAGCGCTAATTGGCTTGGTGGTTGACATCACGGTATTGGCCGGGTTGGTCGGGTCAGCGGCGAGAACGGAAGAGTTGTCACCAAAATCCGTTACTGTATAATCAATACCGGGGGTATCCCAGTTAATCGGGAGATCAATTTGTGCGAGGGAGAATTCGAAATCCGTAAGGATATCGTCGAAGTAAGAAGTCACATCCACGCCGGTGCCCGGTGCACCAAAATCAAAGAAGAGCACTACCTGGGCGTAGTTGAACCCACCTGCGCCCAGGAAAGGAGGTTCAAAAGAAGGCTGGTTCACATTGAACTCCACCTCAACCCACTGATTTGGGGTGGTGACCGCCTGGGTTGCGATCCACAATGGGCCGCCATTCGTGGAGCCTTCCAGTTTCAGCGATACAGAACCGGCATGGTCCATCCATACTTTAATCCGAATACGGTTGTCCGTGGCAAGGTTTACCGGTGTTGCGGGAGCGGGGTTTCCATAACAGCCTGCGAAGGTCAGTGCGCAACCTGCTTTTGTAAACGATCCTACCGTGGCGCTGGTATTGAGTCCGGAAACGTCCGGGTTAGCCAGAATGACGGTATTTGTCGCGTCAAGGAAACAATTACCGAAGTAGGTGAAGGGGTTTGTTGTACCCGGGCTTTCGTGATCCAGGATAACCGTCTGGCCCCCGGCTGCCCAGGGTAGAAACCCCAGAATGAACAGATAGCATAACTTTTTCATGAGTGTAAAATCTTTTGTGAACGTTTGTCACAAGGTCACATTTTACCTCACCAAAAGTGAATTTTTCACTACATCATCACCACATCACCACTACATCAGAGCCTGCTCGAAAGCCAATATTTGCGTCATTTTGACGTAAAAGCGCAGAATTCAAGCGTGAAAACGTTTTTACGCTTGGAATTTGCATTCCAGGTCATACCACATGACGGGATAGCTGGTATCTCAAACATGAATAAAAAAGATCATGTTTGAACAACGCAGAAATGCCCCGGACTCGACAGAAATAACTATTAAAACGGGTACCCGTTGGCTTCGATCATGGCCGCAGCTACTTTGCGCCTGGCACGAACGGTGTCCATGGGCGGGTACTTGTTGAACCGCTTCAGGGCCAGCAGTAACATCCGGGCTTCGTCCCCCTCGGCTATCGCCGTTATGGCTTTGCTTCCATTAATCCGGATGCGCTCATTGGCATCGTGAATGAACAGCCGGGCAATTTCAACCCGGGGCCCATCCATGGGCTCCCGATGGCTTTCAACGAGCTTGCGTACCCGCAAAAGGGTTGATTCTGCTACGAAAGTGTCGTTGAGCATATCCGCCATCCAAAGCAGGACTTCCTGCTCCGTGGCAAGTCGCTTGCCGAGTTTTTGACCAGCAAAACCAATAACAGCCAGGCAGGCCTTCTTAAAATTGGCAACCGCGGCGATTTCAGCTCCAAATTCCTTGGGAAGATCGGCGGAAGTATCCGGCATGCCCATTAACTCCTGCTGCACCGCCATCGCTGCCTGCATGAACCCTACCTGGCCGGACATGGCCCGGCGCAGCATCATGTCAATGGTCAGCATGCGGTTGATCTCATTGGTGCCTTCAAAAATCCGATTGATGCGGCTGTCTCGGTAAGCCCGGGCGGCGGGGTATTCTTCGCTGTAACCGTATCCACCGTGCACTTGAACCAGTTCATCCACCACATAATCAACAGTTTCGGAACCAATCACTTTGAGCATGGCACACTCAATGGCATACTCCTCAGCAGCGCCTAACAGGGCGGTTCCGTAGTCAGCACCTTCTGCAATGAGATTTTGTTCTTTCTGATCAATCCAGGCAGTTGCCCGGTAACATGCGGATTCGGAGGTAAAGGTTCGAACGGCCATTTCGCCCAGTTTGTGGCGGATTGCGCCGAACTCCGAAATAGCGCGGCCAAATTGGTGGCGCTCGTTGGCGTAGCGGACCGCGGCCGTCGCAGCCTGCTTGGCACCTCCGACAACCCCGGCGCAAAGCTTGATCCGCCCAACATTGAGAATGTTAAACGCGATTTTATGGCCTTGACCGATTTCTCCGAGCACGTTCTCTACGGGAACTTTCACATTTTCGAAAAAGACCTGGCAAGTTGAGGAGCCCTTGATGCCCATTTTCTTCTCTTCGGCACCAACGGAAAGACCCGGCCATGTGCGCTCCACGATAAAGCCGGTGAACTTCTCCCCGTCAATTTTAGCAAAGACGATGAAGATATCAGCAAAACCTGCGTTGGTGATCCACATTTTCTGCCCGTTGAGCAGGTAATGCGTACCGTCAGCGCTGAGGTCTGCGCGGGTTTTGGCGGCCAGCGCATCAGATCCCGAACCGGGTTCGGTCAGGCAATACGCAGCTTTCCATTCTGCCGTAGCCAGTTTTGGAAGGTATTTCTGTTTTTGGGATTCATTGCCGTAATAGACAATCGGCAGCGTACCGATACCGGTATGAGCGCCAAAGGACACTGAAAAACTGTGCCCCATCCCGGTCATCTCCGTGATCAGCGTATTGGTAATGAAGTCTTTGCCGAAACCGCCGTACTGCTCCGGAATGGCCATCGCGGTCAGCCCCAGCTCGGCACTTTTATCTATAAGGGCTTGTACAAGACCCGGCTCCATAGCATCAATTCGGTCCGCATTTGGAGCGATTTCCGTTTCGATAAAGGTCAGTACCGTCTCAGCGATCATCCGCTGTTCTTCGTTCAACTCTTCCCGGATGAAGGTATCATCCGGAGTGGATTCTCTGACCAGAAATTCTCCGCCCCGCAGGGCATTGATTGTTTTTGTGGTGGGTGATGCCATGGGAAAGATGGAAGTGGAATGGGGAAATATTAGTAACAGTATTGATTGGTCTCCGTCAGCCGGTCGGCAATGCGACGGCGGGCGGCGATGGAATTGTAAGGTTCGGTCTTGGTAAATCGCTTGAGGCCAAGCAGCATCATCCGCAGCATGTCCCCTTCGGCAAATCCGCAAATCGCGCTGCGACCCGCATCCTGAATACGACCGACTGCGTCCTGGAGATAAACGCGCGTTATATCCAATTGATCGGAACAGGCGGCCTCGCCTTTGGCCAGGGCCAGCTTTTCGGTGCGCAGCACCATGGATTCGCAGACAAATACTTCCATCAACATGTCCGCCAGGTTCATCATGATTTCCTGCTCCTTTTCAAGCTTGGCCATGAAGTGTTGAGCGGCCGCACCGGCTACCATGAGAACGGCCTTTTTTGCGTGCTCTACCGTTCGTTTCTCCGCGCCGAGTAATCCCTCCGGTTCACTCATATCCGGCATGCCCATCAGTTCCTGTTGAACCGCGGAGGCAGGCCCCATCAGGTTGAGCTGACCTTTCATGGCTTTCTTCATCAGCATACCAACGGAAAGAAGGCGGTTGATTTCGTTGGTTC
>JANNSM010000390.1:0-3684 GCA_031402635.1 Bacteroidota bacterium
TCCGCAAATGTTTCCTTAAGATGATCCGGACGGTTAAACCCGGCTACCTGGTGGGGAGAGCAGGATTCGAACCTACGAAGTCGTAAGACAACAGATTTACAGTCTGCCCCGTTTGGCCACTTCGGTATCTCCCCTTTTGCGGACGGAATCCTTTCAGATTCCGGTTGGCTGCCCGCTGCGGCGGTGTTCCCGATGTGCTTAAACGAGCCGGTGGAGGGATTCGAACCCCCGACCTGCAGATTACAAATCAGCTGCTCTGGCCAACTGAGCTACACCGGCAAACGGGCTTCCCAGTATGTGGAAGAACAAACCTTTTTTTGACTTACGTCCCAAAAAGGCTTGCAAATTTAAGCATTTTCTACCGAACCGTGAAAACCTGGACCAAATTATTTACCGCGGTTTTTTTCCTTGTACTTAACGAGCTGGATTCTAAGGTTTTCCACCACATCATCTAGTGCTTTCTCAAATGTCTTGTCCGTTTCCTTTGCAAAGAGTACGGTCCCTGGAACACTCAGTTTGACCTCGGCCACTTTATCCCGGACCGGGGCACCCTGTTTTTCCAGTAGCAGGAATACTTCCGCCGCCTGAATCTTGTCGAAAAAAGTATTCAGCTTTTCCAACCGCTGGTTGATGTAAGTTTCCAACTTTTCATCGGCAGTGAAATGCACGGAATTGATTTTGACTTGCATGGTACTGACAGTATTAATCATCAGCTCTGGGGTGGGCCTTGCGGTACACTTCCCGGAGCCGGTCAATGGAGTTGTGGGTATAAACCTGGGTTGAGGCAAGGCTGCTGTGACCCAACAGTTCCTTAATGGCGTTGAGATCAGCTCCGGCATTGGCCAGGTGAGTGGCAAAACTGTGCCGGAGAATATGGGGACTCTTCCGCTGAACTGTGGTAACTAAAGTTAAATTTTTTCTTACGATCCGGTACACAAATGCCGTGTACATTCTGACCCCTTTATCCGTGACCAGCAAGGGATCGGCGGACCCGCATTCAAAATGTGGTGATTTGGCTTCCGAATACTCTTCCAAACTTTTCACCAGGTCTTTGCTCATAGGAAGGAGCCGCTCCTTATTCCCTTTGCCCCGAACCAGCAGCGAACGGCTGCTCAAATCGGCATCCGCATGATTCAAACCAATCAGTTCGGCCCGGCGAATGCCTGTTCCGTAAAGCAATTCCAGCAGAACCCTGTCCCGACGGCGGCTGAAACCGGGAATGACCTCTTCGCCGGGTTCCTGCTCCAGCAAGAGGCGAAAAAGCGATCCCAGGTCTGCGGCCTCCACATAGGATGGCAGCCGGCTGGGCATTTTGGGGGTTAATACCCGCTTGGTCGGGTCTTTGGAAACGAGTGCTTCGCGGAGTAGAAAATGCCAGTAGGTCTTCAGGCACGATAGTTTACGTCCGACGGAACGCTCAACCACACCCTGGTCGAGCAGGCTGACCATCCAGGCCCGAATATGGGTATGACGCACCAATCCCGGCTGATCGGCCGGGATTGCAAATTGTAGTTCAATAAATTGGAGAAACTGGGTCAAGTCCCTTTGGTAAGCCTCCAGGGTATGGGGACTGTACCGTTTTTCGAAGCGAAGCCAGGTAATAAAACGGTCAGGGATCGCGTAACCGGTCCGGTTCACCCCTGGTTGCCGTACATCTCCTGTTTGTACGCTGCTTTCAGGAATTCCTGGCGGCGGTTGATGGAGGGCTTGGTAAAATACTGGCGACGGCGCAACTCCTTGAGGGTACCGGCCTTTTCGAATTTACGCTTGTACTTCTTCAGGGCCTTGTCAAGAGAATCGCTTTCGCGGGCATCAATAATCAACATAGCAGTGGGTATTCTTAACGATTGGTTTACCGGCTTGTGCGCCGATTGATTTGCCGGTATCAAAATCCGGCTTCAGTGAATGCGGGCATCAAATTTAGTCAAAAAACCTTTTCAGCGGAGTATTTCTCGGGCAATGACCAATTTTTGAATTTCGGTAGTACCCTCTCCGATCGTGCAAAGCTTGGAATCCCGGTAAAACTTCTCCACCGGAAAATCCTTGGTATAGCCATAACCGCCAAATACCTGAACCGCATCCGTGGCAATGCGCACACAGGCTTCTGACGCAAAATACTTAGCCATTGCCGACAATTCGGTAACCTTCTGGCCCCTGTTTTTCAGGTCTGAGGCTTTATTGATCAGCAATTCCGAAGCTTCAATTTCCGTGGCCATATCGGCGAGTTTGAACGCGATACCCTGAAACTGGGCAATCGGACGCCCAAACTGCTCCCGTTCCTTGGCATACTTTACGGCGGCTTTGTAAGCACCGCGGGCTATTCCAAGCGAAAGCGCTGCAATGGAAATCCGGCCACCGTCCAGAATCTTCATGGCCTGGATGAAGCCATCTCCAACCTTTCCCAGAATGTTCGCTTCCGGGACACGGCAATCGGTAAAAATCATTTCCGTGGTTTCGGAAGCCCTCATTCCGAGTTTGTTTTCTTTTTTTCCGGCGCTGAAACCCGGAGTTCCCCGTTCCACCACAAAGGTGGTCATGCCGTGGCTGTCTCTCGGTTCTCCAGTCCGGGCAATCACCACCGCAACATTGCCGGATTTGCCATGGGTAATCCAGCATTTCGTGCCGTTCAACACCCAGTCTGAACCATCCTGACGGGCCACTACTTTCATGTTCATGGCATCCGAACCCGTTCCTGGCTCAGTCAATCCCCATGCGCCGATCCACTCACCGGTGGCCAGTTTGGGCAACCATTTCTTTTTCTGCTCGGCGTTTCCAAACTGCAGAATATGGCCGGTACAAAGCGAATTGTGTGCAGCAACCGATAACCCGATTGATCCGCAAACCTGCGAAATCTCATCAATCACGGCTACATACTCGTGGTAGCCAAGGCCAGCACCTCCGTATTCCTGCGGTACAAGCACACCCATCATGCCCTGCTCGCCCAGCTTGTGAAACAGATCAACCGGAAAATGCTGGCTTTCGTCCCACTCCATAATGTTTGGGCGAATATGCTTTTCTGCAAAATCACGGGCCATTTGACGGATCATAGCCACGTTTTCAGGAACCGAAAAGTTTACACTGGCTGAGAGGGCGGTGTCAGGAGTCATGCGAAGAGAATTACGAAGACGGTAGCGTAGGGTTGCGGATGGAAAGAATGATACCCGTTAAGGTGATGCAAAGGTAGGAAATGAAGGGCTTTGGATTCGAAGGAACTCCGTTGTGTTGCGATTATTGCAGACGTTCATCAGATTTCACCCAGTTCCAGGTAAGGCTCCAACTTTTTGTACATCGAATCATTAACGGATCGCAGGCTTTTCAGTTCATCCAGGCTGACGAAACCCTTGTGCTTATCCCGGTAGCGGACAATATCTCCGGCCACCCAGGGAGGAATGTAGGGATGATTTTTCAGGCTGTCCTCGGGCATGCGGTTTAACGTCAAGCGACGGATCCCGCCGGAACAGCGCAAATACGGCTCAATCTCCTCAAAGAGTTCAGGATCAAGACCGTATACTTCGCCAAACTGGGAAACGGCATAAAAGCCCCCCAATCGCTCCCGGTACCGCAGCACCCTGCCAGCCAGCGAAGGTCCGATTCCCGGTAGGGCTTCCAGTTCCCCCATCCCCGCGCGACTGATGTCCACCGGAGGGCCGTCATACCCGCGCAGGCCGCCCGAAACCCCGCCCG
>JANNSM010000391.1:0-4016 GCA_031402635.1 Bacteroidota bacterium
ATTCCGCAGGGCAGCCTGGCAGAGCGCTGTCGTGCGGGGGGGGCGGGGATCCCGGCTTTTTATACGCCTGCAGGGTATGGGACCGAAATCGGGCTGAATAAGGAAACCCGCGAGTACCATGGCAAAATGTACCTGCTCGAAACTGCGCTTACGGCTGATTTTGCCATTGTCAAAGCCTGGAAAGGCGATACCCACGGCAATTTGATGTATCGGGGAACGGCGCGCAACTTCAATCCCATGATGGCCACCGCCGGTAAAATCACGATCGCTGAAGTAGAAGAATTGGTGGAACCCGGTCAACTCGATCCCAATTTTGTGCATACTCCGGGCATTTATGTTCAGCGAATTTTCCAGGGCGAAGCCTACGAAAAGCGAATTGAACAGCGCACGGTAAGAACGCACAAAGCATAAATCCCTCAATAGGGCAATTCTATGTTGGATAAGCACGGTATCGCCAAAAGGATTGCGCAGGAATTGCGCGACGGATATTATGTCAACCTGGGCATCGGTATTCCAACCCTGGTGGCCAATTACGTTCCCGCAGGAATGCAGGTCACCCTTCAGTCTGAAAATGGATTGCTGGGAATGGGCCCCTTCCCCTATGAAGAAGAAGTGGACCCCGATTTGATCAATGCTGGCAAACAAACCGTAACCTTTCTTCCTGGCTCTTCGCTGTTCAGTTCTGCAGAAAGCTTTGCCATGATCCGGGGCGGCCACGTTGACCTTACGGTTCTTGGCGCCATGGAAGTCAGTGACCGCGGGGATATCGCCAACTGGAAGATCCCCGGCAAGATGGTGAAGGGAATGGGCGGAGCCATGGACCTCGTTGCCGGCGCGGTGAATATCATCGTGGCCATGATGCACGTGAACAAAGAAGGCGAATCCAAACTATTGCCCGCCTGCACACTGCCGCTGACCGGCAAGAGTTGTATCCGCAAAGTGGTCACCGAGTTGGGTGTCCTGGACATAGACCCTACACGGGGATTTGTCTTGCTGGAACGCGCTCCCGGAGTATCGGTTGAGCACATCCGCCGTTCAACGGCAGGCAGGTTGGTGGTTGAAGGAGAGATCCCCGAGATGGTGTTGTCATGAGCCGGACCGGCAACCTGATCTTCCTGGGCGACCGCATCGCGGAAGCAAGAGAGTTCCAACCGGATTTGCAGAACCGCGCCTTTCGGTATGGCGATGCCGTATTTGAAACGATCCGGATTTGCGAAGGGGTCCCACTTTTTTTTGATCTTCATTATCAACGCTTTCTTTCCGGTCTCGATACGCTGCACATGCAGGTTCCGGACCATTGGCAACCGGAATTTCTCAGGGCGGCTATGCGGGATCTTTCCAGGCATTGTGCCTTACCCCATGCCCGGTTGAGGATGACTGCCTGGAGGGAAGGAGGGGGGCGCTACCTGCCCGAGCGCCATTCGCCCGGATTGGTGATGGAGGTCGAAAAACTTCTCCAGCCGGCTTACACCTGGTCGCCAACCGGTCTAACCCTTGACCTGGCCGACGGAATCACCATTGGCCGCAGCCCGCTTGACCGGGTCAAGAGTGCCAATTCGCTGCCTTATATTCTCGCTGCCATTCAGGCCCGCGACCGCGGTTTGGACGATGTCATACTCCGGCATGAATCGGGTCATTTGGTTGAAGCGAGTTCAAGCAACCTGTTTGTTGTTCGCGACGGCATGTTGCTAAGCCCGCCAGAGGATGACGGCGGCGTATGCGGCGTCATGCGAAAAGTGCTGATCCAAATAGCAGAAAAAGAAGGCATCACGTTTCAGGCAAGAACGCTTCAGCCGGAAGACCTGCTCAGCGCTGACGAGGTTTTTTTGACCAACGTCATCTCCTCCATCCGATGGGTTGCCCGTTTCCGCGACCTGAGTTTTTCGAACCAATTCAGCACACAATTGTTTCAAAAATTGATATTGAGAGTTTCCGAACAATTGTCCAGTTAACTTTTTTCCGCATTTCCGGCATGAACAACAACAACGCGGACAATCCGATTTTGGCATTCTGGTTTCGCCGTGATCTGCGGTTAGACGACAACACGGGATTGCTCCGTGCACTCGATGCCGGGAAGCCCGTCTTACCGGTTTTTATCTTTGCCCGCAACATCCTTGACCGGCTCGAAGATCGCGATGATGCCCGGGTGAGTTTCCTTCACGACCGCATCCGGTCGCTTGATGCCGAGTTGTGCAAATACGGGAGCGGGCTGCTGGTTGCTTTCGGCAACCCGCTGGAAAGTTGGAAAAAATGGCAGAAGCAATTTGGGTTTAGTGCCGTTTATACCAACAGGGATTACGAACCCTATGGAACGAAGCGGGACCGTGAAGTGTCGGATTGGTTGGGTACTCAGGGCGTAGCTTTTCACTCGTTTAAGGATCAGGTCATTTTTGAACGCGAAGAAGTGGTTAAGCCGGATGGTGATCCCTACTCCGTCTATACACCATACAGTCGGCGCTGGAGAGCCAGGTTGGTCGAAGAGCCCATCTGCCCAAAATCATTCCCGACTAAACCCAACCTTTATCTTTTCAAGGATCACGAACTGCCGTCTTTGGAATCCATGGGTTTTGTCCGTTCCTCCATTTCCATTCCACCGGCGGAGGTTTCCAAAGACCTGCTTCGGAATTATGCCGGACATCGGAATTTTCCGGCAATGGCCGGGACTTCGCGGCTTGGAATACACCTTCGTTTTGGCACCTTAAGCATACGGCGTCTTGCCCTCGAGGCGATTTCGGCCAGTGACAGCTACCTGAACGAACTGATCTGGCGCGAATTCTACCAGATGATCTTGTTTCACCATCCTCAGGTTACCAGTCAGGCGTTTAAACCCGCCTATGATCACATTGCCTGGCGCAGTGACCCGGAGGCTTTCCAACGCTGGACTGCCGGTACAACCGGTTATCCGTTTGTAGACGCCGGGATGCGTGAACTTGCGGCAACCGGTTTTCAGCACAACCGGGTCCGCATGGTGACGGCTTCCTTTCTGACCAAACACCTGCTCGTGGATTGGCGGCTCGGGGAAGCCTGGTTTGCCCGCAAGTTGCTCGATTTTGAACTGGCTTCAAACAACGGTGGATGGCAATGGGCTGCCGGATGTGGCTGCGATGCCGCGCCGTACTTTCGGATTTTCAACCCTACAAGCCAGGCACAGAAGTTTGATCCTAAGGAGGAGTATGTGCGCCGTTGGGTGCCGGAATACGGAACATCAGCGTATCCTTTGCCCATCGTAGAGCATACCTTCGCCCGTGAACGGGTGCTGGAAACCTTCAAACATGCTTTGTCAACTTAACCAGATCACCAGTCATCGCGTCCGTACCATAAACAGCAAGGCAACCCGTCGTTGACAGTTTTCGTATCACAAACGGATCACCAACCATTTCTGTAAACAAATCTCATGCGCCTTCTTTCCGGAATTGTTGTTGGCATTCTCTTGCTCTTTGCCGCCTGCAAGGCCGATGGTCCCTGTGATACCTGCCCGGAAACGTTGGCCCCGGTTTGTGGCGATGATGGAATTCCCTATAAAAATTCCTGTGAGGCGATGTGTGCAGGCGTAGGCTATCAGGAGGGATTTTGCGAAGAGGAGGCAGATGCCTTAATCCTTGATTTCGGCGCGCAGGGTGCAGACGTTTGCGGCTATTTATTGCTGGTGGGTACAAAATATTACCACCCTGTGGAGCTTGACTCGGTTTGGTACGGTGACAGCATTCCGGTTCATATTCACTTCAAGCGAAGCCTTCATTTGTTTCACTGTGGAATTTCCGCGCTTCCCTATTCGGTGCTGGAACTGCTCTCTGTTGATCCGCTTTGAGGTTGATCCGCTTTGAGCTTTTTGCAAAGCCGGGTTGCGCAGACATTAGGATTCATGGTTTACCAGAGCACCAGCGAGTCTGGCGCCCAGGGTTGCATTGTTCAACACCAACCGGATATTGGCCTGCAGTGATTCCCCATTGGTGAGTTCTGCAATTCTTGCGAGTAAGAAAGGGGTAATGGCCTGACCTTTTAGCCCGGCAATTTCA